>CAMLFI010000183.1 GCA_946479225.1 uncultured Mucilaginibacter sp.
CTTCACCAATTAATTTAAAAGGACCCAAAGGCGATCCGGGAACAGCTAATGTTATATATTCTGACTGGTATACCCCGGCTACCTATGCCAAAACAACTATTTTTGGTACGGTTAACTTTACAGCTGATATCCCTGCCTCTAAAATTACCCAGGCGGTTTTAGATAATGGCGTAGTGTTGGTATATGCAAAGCTTAATGGATATAATCCTGTTATATGGCCTACCGATCAGGTAAGCACCCTGCCTATTGCAATAAATTACATGAGTGGCGCTACGCCCAACCTCGATACATGGTCGGCGCTTTCCACAGTTGGGAATTTAAGGATAAACTTAACCAGCAGTACAAATGCTTACAGCAGCATATCAAACGCGCACCAATTCAGATACATTATAATTCCGGGTGGGGTACATACACTCAGTGTTGTCAATCTCAAAAACTATAATGAGGTAAAAGAGGCATTGCATATAAAAGACTAATCTGTAAAATCATCTACCTTTGCAATTGTTATATAAAAATAAAAACGCCGGATATTTTGGTATCCGGCGTTTTTATTTTTTATAGTCTTGCTCTTTTGTACCAAGCAAGGCTTTTTGGCTTTGCTTATTTAGCTAAAACCTCTTTTACTCTTTCTGCGGCTTCTTTCAACAATATAGCCGAGAAAACTTTTAGTCCTGAATTGTCTATTAGTTCCTTTGCTTCCTTAGCGTTTGTGCCTTGCAAACGAACAATGATAGGAACGGGAATATTGCCAATCTCCTGATAAGCATCAATAACACCTTGTGCTACACGGTCGCAACGAACAATGCCACCAAATATGTTGATCAAAATAGCTTTAACATTCGGATCGCTCAATATAATGTTGAAACCGGCTTTAACAGTTTGTGCGTTTGCAGTACCGCCAACATCCAAAAAGTTAGCAGGTTCGCCACCGGCTAATTTTATGATATCCATTGTAGCCATAGCCAAACCGGCACCGTTAACCATACAACCAACGTTACCGTCTAATTTTACATAGTTAAGGTTTGATTTGCCTGCTTCAACCTCGGTAGGGTCTTCTTCAGCAGTATCGCGCATAGCGGCATAATCAGCGTGGCGATAAAGAGCGTTGTCGTCAAGGTTTACCTTAGCGTCAACAGCTAAAATTTTATTGTCAGAAGTTTTTAATACCGGGTTGATCTCAAACATAGATGAATCGGTAGCCTCGTAAGCTTTATATAACGATGCAATAAACTTCGTCATATCCTTAAAAGCATCTCCGGATAAACCTAAGTTGAAAGCTATTTTGCGAGTTTGAAAACCTTGCAGACCAACTTTAGGGTCAACTTCTTCTTTAAATATCAAATGAGGCGTATGTTCAGCAACTTCTTCAATATCCATACCGCCTTCGGTTGAATACATAATAATGTTGCGGCCCGCAGCTCTGTCAAGCAAAACGCTTACATAAAACTCTTTTGTTTCACTTTCGCCCGGATAATAAACATCCTGAGCTACTAACACTTTACTTACCAGTTTACCTTCGGGACCGGTTTGCGGGGTAACCAGTTGCATGCCTAAAATAGCGCCTGCTTTTTCTGCTACCTCATCAAGGTTTTTAGCCAGCTTTACGCCTCCACCTTTTCCGCGGCCGCCTGCATGTATCTGCGCCTTAACAACAACCCAGCTCGAGTTGTAATCTTCTTTTAATTTTTTAGCTGCTTCTACAGCTTGTTCAACAGTATCGGCAACTATGCCTTCCTGAACTCTTACACCGAAACTTTTTAGTATGGATTTACCCTGGTACTCGTGAATATTCATGTTTTTAAGCGGATTTTGCGGTAAATCTACAATTTTATAGCAAGAAAAATTGCGTTTATTGCATAATTTGCTTGTTACAATCAAGAAATCGAATGTTATTGTACATTATTTAGCGCTTATCACCAAAAAGGATAATTAATTTATAAGCGTTACCTTTGCAATATGTTAAAAGCAACTGCCATTCACAAGGCATACGGGCAGCTCCAGATATTAAAAGGAGTTGATATTGAAGTACAAAAAAGCGAAATAGTTACCATTGTTGGCGCATCAGGTGCGGGTAAGAGTACCCTGCTGAATATTTTAGGTACATTGGATACACCCGACTCGGGACAGCTTTTTATAAACGGAGTAGAGCTTAATAAGCTGAATAATAAAAAACTAAGCGACTTTAGAAACCGCCAGATAGGTTTCATTTTCCAGTTCCATCATCTGCTGGCAGAGTTTGATGCGCTCGAAAATGTTTGCATTCCGGCGTTTATAGCGGGTATACCTAAGGCACAGGCCGAAAAACGCGCAAAAGAGCTACTGGATATGCTAGGGCTTAGTTCCAGGATAAATCACAAACCTAATCAGCTATCAGGCGGTGAGCAGCAACGTGTTGCTGTTGCCCGGGCATTGATCAATAAGCCGGCCTTGATTTTTGCTGATGAACCATCTGGGAATCTTGACTCAAACAACGCGCGCGAATTGCACGAACTGTTTGTTAAGCTACGTAAAGAATTTGAGCAAACCTTTATTATTGTTACCCATAATGAGGAATTGGCGGATATATCAGACCGTAAGGTTTTTATGAAAGATGGTTTAATTGAGCAATTGGCTTAATGGCGAATATTTTAATAACCGAAGCCTTGTCGGCAAAGGCCCATCGCCTTAAAAGTGAATTAGCGAACCAAACGGTAATAATGGGCGATTTTAATGATGTGCCTGCCGTTATGCTTAAAAATGGGATGATAATGAAGCTGCCTCATCCCGAAGCTGTGGCATACCCTCATCAAATTCTTACGTTTTGTTTAGATAACAATGTTGACGCTGTTTATGCGTTAAACACCGGGGAATATAGCGCCTTACAACCAGCAATGCAATTGTTTGTAGAATACGGCATTGAGATACAATTTGTAGAAAATGACTTATAACGATATAGATAAGCGAAAAACTGCGTTTATATTTGAATTAGATAATGTTATATATCCTGAAAAGGATTACTTGTTCCAGGTTTATTACCTGTTTGCAAGTGCGATAGAATATACAGATCTGGTTGACGCGAAGACAACAACCGATTTAATGGTAGCTACGTATTTAGAAGAAGGTAATGAAGTTGTTTTTGATCGCGTAAAAGAAAAGTTGGGTATTGACGAGAAATACCGGCAGAGTTTTGAGCATTTGCTATTGACCGCTAAACTTCCGCTTAAATTATTGGTCTACAAAAACGTTTTAGACCTGTTACAGGAAATTGTGGTTGACCGTAAAAAGATATTCATTGTTACTAACGGGAATACGCAGCAACAACTTAACAAGATCAAACAAACAGAGTGGAACGGCCTGGAGCCTTATTTGATATGTTATTTTACATATGAAAGCAGGCCAAAACCAGAAACTGACGCTATAGAGCTGCTAATAAAGGAACATAATTTAAACAGGCGGGATATAATGATGGTAGGAGCAACAAACGTTGATAGCTTATGCGCCGAAGCCATCGGAATAGATTATACAGATGTAAACGCTGTTTTAGCAAGTAATTAAAATTAATCGTAACTTACATTTATGAAAAAAGTATTGACTTTAGCTGCACTGCTTGCCGTTGCAGCGGTAATAACATCGTGCAAAAAGAGCAATAAAGATGAAGACCCGAACCTTGCGCCGTCAAAAAACGGATCAGCACTTGATTTAATGCGCGACTCTGTTTATTTGTATGCTAAGGAAGCCTACTACTGGTACGATGGCATCCCTGCATATCCAGACTTTAAACCTCGCACCTATTCAGGCACCAATGATCTTGACGCCTTAGAAAAGGAAGTTAACGCTATATCCCAATTTAAGATCAATCCAGCCAGTGGGAAACCTTATGAGTATAGTATCTCCTCGCCCGGCGAAGCAAAATATTCTTTTATCGATGGAGGGCAAACTGCATCAGAATTGGGAGGCGCTCAAAGTAATTTTGGTTTTGCCCCCTTATATAATGATATAAATGACCTGCGTATAAAATATGTATATGCGGGTTCTGCCGCTGGTTTGGCCGGTGTTAAAAGAGGTCAAAAAATAGTATCAATAAATGGAAGAACTAATCTTTCATACGATGCAACGTCAGGAGGTGTTAATGTTCAGTTTGTAGTTAACGCTTATGCGTACAGTAGTACCATAACAATGGTGCTGCAAAAAGACGACCTTACTACCTTTACTGTTAACCTAAATGCGGCACCATATACCACTAATCCGGTAATAACGTATAAAGTTTTGAATACTGCCAATGGCCATAAGGTAGGTTATTTTGTATTTAACAGCTTTACATCGCTCAGCAATGCGACAGCAAAATTGGACGAAGCTTTTAATTATTTTACCAGCAATGGCGTTACCGATCTGGTAGTGGATCTGCGTTATAATGGCGGAGGTTATGTTTCGACCGCTGAGTATTTATGTAATTTAATAGCGCCTGCATCAAAAAACAACACCATGATGTACAGCACTTATTTTAATGATATTTTAACAAATGGGAAAGCGAGTATTTTGGCTAACCAGGTACGTCGCGACCCCACCACCAACCAGGTGTATAACTATACGCAGTTTGATTATACTGTAGCAGGCAATGCCGTTAAGTTTTCAAAAAAAGGATCACTTAACAGTATCGGAACGGTTTTCTTTATAGTTGGAGGCGGAACAGCTTCTGCAAGCGAATTGGTAATAAATAACTTACGCCCGGTGGTTAATGTTAAGTTGATAGGCACAAATACATACGGCAAACCGGTTGGTTTTTTTGATATAAAGATCAATAAATACGAAATGTATATCCCTGAGTTTGAAACGAAAAATTCGCTGGCGCAGGGGGGATATTATACCGGAATGAAACCCGGAACAACAGATTATCCGGG
This sequence comes from uncultured Mucilaginibacter sp., assembly GCA_946479225.1. The sequence continues at coordinate 4,878 of CAMLFI010000183.1, forward strand.
CAAAGAGGATTACGATGATGTGACCCGCGATTTTGGCGATCCCAATGAAACGTTGTTAAAATATGCACTTAATTATGTTAACAACGGAACATTTGGCGATAATTCTATCCAGGTACAGGGTGTTTCCCAACCTCGAAAAACGCTTTCAATTGAGCAATCTGTAACAGCGGGACAAACCCTTGACGCAGACAAATTCAGCGGGATGATATATGACAAGCCATTAAAGCTTAAATAAGCGTTTAATCGGCTAGTTGCCTGATATCAACAGGTACAACGCGAGAAATTCCCTGTTCAACCATTGTCACACCGTATATTATATCGGTGCTGGCAATGGTTCTTTTGTTATGCGACACGATGATGAATTGCGACTGATCGGAGAATTTGCGAATGATGTTATTGAATTTATCAATATTGGTATCATCAAGCGGCGCGTCAACCTCATCAAAAATACAGAACGGAGCAGGCTTCAACAGGTAAAGCGAAAACAGGATAGCGGTAGCAGTAAGCGTTTTCTCGCCGCCTGATAACTGGTTAATGGATAATGGCCTTTTACCTTTTGGCTTCGCGATGATATCAATGTCAGATTCTAACGGGTTTTGCGGATCAGACAGTACCAGGTCGCAGGAGTCTTCTTCATTGAACAACGACCGGAAAACATGAATAAAGTTGTCGCGAACTAATGTAAACGCATGCATGAATTTTTCGCGTGCGGTATCGTCAATCTCTTTTATGGTTGAAAGGAGGGAGGCTTTTGCTTCGGCCAGGTCTTTTTTCTGGTTCTGAATAAACTCATAGCGCTCGTTCATTTCATTATAAGCTTCAACAGCCATTGGGTTAATGGCCCCAAAATCATCCAGCTGATTTTTTAGCTTCTCGGTACGCGTGCGCAGTTCGATTTCGTCCTCATCGGCGGTCGTTTCATTCTCGGGCAGGTCCTGTATATCCACATTAAACTCTACCGACAGGCGTTCTTT
>CAMLFI010000184.1 GCA_946479225.1 uncultured Mucilaginibacter sp.
GGCTCTATATCCAAATGCATATAAATACCGCTTTGATGGTCAATGCTGATCAACTCTTTGGCCACCTTTAAAATATTGGCTGTGGCAGCAGCAGTAGCTTTTGATAATAGATCGGGCGTGGTGTGCCAATACCGGTAACTTAAGGGCGAGGTAGATATGCCACCTTCCATTCCTTCGGGTAGTAGTTGTTTCAATATACAAAACATGCGAAGGGTATAATCCAGCCGCTCATGTGTTGTCCAGTCGGGAGCATGCACCTGGTCCTTAACAACGGCATTATGAAACTCGCCGTAAGGGAATCCATTCATGGTGAAAACATACGCGCCGTTGTTAGCAAGCCATTGCTTAAACTCAGCCAGATTATCCGGTTGCTGTAATTCTTCACTTGCCTCATGCGAAAGGCGCAAACCAATGCCCATTACTTCATCTGGCGATACCTGCGTTTTTATAGAGGGAAAGTTTTGTTGTAAGGCTGCAAAATGCCCTGCCCAGTTCTCGCCGGGATGAATATTTGTACAATAGGTTAAATGACCCTGCGCTGTTTGCATTGTTTGGTTATAATAAAACCGCTCCAAATGGCTTGGATGAGGTTTTTATGCCGGGTTTAAATCGGCATATTCATTCTTTAACGCTTCGCCCGCTTTTTTAAGCAGGTTAGTATCTATATCGTGCATCTCAAAACCTTCGCCAATTTTCTTAAGCAGCATAATAGTTAATTGCCCGCCCAGGTGCTCTCTAAATTCATTTAATCCAACTAATATGGGGCTGTCGTCCGACGAAACCTCCAATAATGGATGCGTGATATCAAAACCAATCTTTTTTATAAGCGCGATGGTGCGCTGTGTTTCTGCTGTTGAGATATAGCCTGCTAAGTTAGAGTATACCGTATCCAACGCTATGCCCATAGCAACAGCCTCGCCGTGCAATACCGCGAAATTAGTAAGCTGCTCCAGTTTGTGAGCGCTCCAGTGGCCAAAATCTAGTGGCCGAGATGAGCCTTTTTCAAACGGATCGCCGCTTGCTATATGGTTAAGGTGCAGCTGTGCACAGCGTTTTATCAGATACTTCATGACATCCATGTCGCGGGCTGTTAAAGCCGCTGCATTTTGCTCCAGCCATTCAAAAAATACAGGGTCCTTTATCAGTGATACCTTAATAGCTTCGGCAATGCCTGATCGCCAATCCCTGTCGCCCAAAGTGAGTAAAAACCTGTCGTCATTAAACACAGCAATGGGTGGAGCAAATGTGCCCAGGAAGTTTTTCTTGCCAAAAAAGTTAATACCGTTCTTCACACCAACACCCGAGTCGTTTTGGGCAAGTACGGTAGTAGGTATGCGGATATGTTTTATACCCCTGTGCGCAATGGCTGCGGCATAACCGGCCATGTCTAGCACAGAGCCGCCGCCAATGGCAGCTACGTAGGAGTGCCTGTCTATACCATATTTATTAATGGTATCAAGCAGATTATGAAAATTGTCTTCGTTGTTTTTAACGCTTTCACCCCCGGGAACGGAAATCAGCTCGGGAATGAGCTGGGCTCCTTTGTGTATAGAGAAATACCGCCTGATCTTGTCCGCCAGTTCAGGGGTAGCTTTCATCACATCCTGGTCAATTACAAAAAGTATTTTTTTAACCGATTCAGACGTTGCATTGTCCAACAAAAAGTCGTCAATACATGTATTTGAAAGCTCAAAAAGACCCGATGTAAAAAAGACCTTGTACTCAAACTTCACACTAAAGGTCTGCTGCAAATATTCCATATAAAGAGCTAATATCTAAAAGAAATTATTAACTCGAGGCAGCATATCGAAAATTTGACGTAAATATTGAGTTGAAAGGGGCATTTACCATAAAGTATAGCATCAGGTTACCGCAAACCACTTTGAAAAGCTTATTGATATGGGCAACAGGCAGGCAATAAATATAGCGGGATAAATGGCGCCGAAAGCCGCGGCCCATGCAGCATCCATCAATATTAAACCAATAACCCCTGCTTTAACAGCTTTGCCAATATTTTTTCCTGCCGGATCTTTTATAGCAACCCTTAAGGGGCTCAATATCATCCATCCAAACCAGATAAGAAAAAACATGGTGTACAACATGTTTTGCGGCTGCAGGCCTTGATGCGAAGAGAAAAAATGTATGGCAAAAATTACTATCAAATACAGCGAAGCGCCGATATACAGGTTCTTTTTATTGCCCCCATGTACTTCGCCGCGACTGATCATGGTGATAGAAAAAATGTAAAGCAATGGCACGGCAGCCAGGTAATACCACTGTACCAGTGCGCCGGTAATAATGCTGATGCCTAACAATAGGTTAAGTCCCCGGCAAAGCCCCATATTCAATGGCCCTATAAAGTTATAGTGCTTACTTATACGGTTATATAACAGCGCAAAAAAAGCAATCAAAACAGCAATTAAACCGGATTGCGGACTATGTGCATACCCAAAGCCAATTCCCCATAATAAAAGGAAGATACCTAAGGCTATTGCCTCCCTCTTGCTTATTAACCCGCTGGGAATAGCTCGTTCGGGGCGCTCAATTTTATCAAGTTCGGCATCAAAAACATCATTAAACACAATGCCGCCTGCATATAGGCCCATTGTAGAAAGGCACAATAGAACAATAGGGTAAAAACTATTGGTTACCAATGGCAGATTGGTAAAGTAGCCTGCAATAGCTATCCCCGCCAACACATCCGCAACCGAGGTTACAACGTTGGCCGGCCGCATCAGCCGTAAATAGGTGATTGCTTTTGATGCCATTTTAGCTAATAATGATAGAGTTTTTGTCCACGCGCGGTTGCTGGCCGCCACGCAGCACCGTGTTGCCCTCAAAACGCTGACTTTGATCAATAGTGCTGCCACCAGAGGTAAAGTCTGCTTCGTTGATTTGCCCGCTTTGCGCGAACGCGGTTATTGCATTTTGATAAGTGATCAATCTAATCTCCTCATCGCCTATGCCACGGATCTTCATCAAAGCAGCAGTTTTAGGGACAGCCAACGGATCGCTGATGCCCCAATCGGCGGCTGAGTTTACCATAATGCGTTCGGGCCCGTATTGCTTAGCTATTTCAACCATGCGCTCATTACCCATTTTGGTGAATGGATAGATTGTAAACGCAGCCCAGAAGCCGCGGTCAAGCACTTCTTTAACGGTTTCCTCATTATTATGGTCAACAATTACCATGTATGGGTCAAGGCCATGCTCCAAAGCTATGTCCATACTACGGGTAGTGCCACCTTTTTTATCACGATGTGGGGTATGGATCTGTACAGGTAGTCCAGCTTCTTTAGCCAGTTCAAGCTGCGCACGATAATATTTTTCTTCGGCGGCGGTTTGGTCGTCAAAGCCAATCTCGCCAATGCCTACAACACCCTCTTTGTAAACAAAAAGCGGCAGCATCTCCATTACCTGCTCAGCAAGGGCTTCGTTATTGGCCTCGCGCGAGTTAAGGCCGATAGTGCAATAGTGCTTAATACCGAACTGCGATGAACGGAAACGCTCCCAACCAATCAGGCTGCTGTAATAATCGCGAAAGCTATCAAGGCCCGTACGCGGCTGACCTAACCAGAAAGCCGGTTCAATCAGAGCCACCACGCCGGCATCGGCCATGGCCTGGTAGTCATCCGTAGTGCGCGATGTCATGTGCACATGCGGATCAAAAAACTTCATACCCTTTATACCGCTCAAATCAACCGGCGTGGTGTCTTTGTCCTGTGATATCCTATCTTCAAATGAATGGGTGCAACACATAGTCTTATCTTTTGGGGATGTTAATGCTGATATTCAGGCGTTAAACTGTCCCAAGTTAATTGTTTTTGTTCAATTGCAGCTTTTAGCTGCGGCTCGTTATTCAGTAAATCAACCGCGGGCTGATAATTTGAATGCGCAAGCGCCAACGCTGCCGCTTTTTTATTAATAGTTACCCCGCTTTCAAGAGCCCATTTCACATCCTCAAATAACTTATCATCAATAAAAGGGCCAACTAAACGCCACAAAGCAGGGTTTATGTCGCGGCCAGCTGCCCGGCGCTCATGTACGTAATCGCTTATTATATAAGCCAGGCCTTTGTTCGCGCATTGGTCGATGCCTTCAATTTTGCCGACATCTTTGCCGGTAAAAAAAGCCTTTAACACCAATTGGTTCCAGGCGCTTTGGTCTAGATTGTTCTGCGGATATGGGTTTTGGTACATTATAGCTTCCAATACATTGCCAATATTGCTGCGGATACCTTCGGCACAACGCTTAACCCACATTGCGGGATAGGCCAATAAAGGTAGTGATGAGTAAAGCGAAACCAGTTCATTTACTTCGCCAGCCAAAAACAGGTTTTCAATTATGCGGAAATATTCTTCTTTGTTGGTTTCGTCCAAGCTTAGTAAGATCCATGCGCGACCAAGCATGTCAACGCTCCATCCATTTAAACTAAAGTCGGGGATCAGTGCGTCCAGTTGCTCCGTGTCTTCACTGCTAACATTAAGTACAGCCTTGCCTGTTTTACGCGGCACTAATACAAATTGAGTGTTAAAGTTTCCTTTTTGCTGCAGCCAGTTTAAAACATCGGCAGATAGGTTGGCAGCTAATATATTTTTGAATATAGCCTTTACAGCAGTTACATCGTAGCTATACATAACAGTTAAACAAGTACCACATTTATCACCACAAAATAATCGATTATTAGTGCGGCGGATATGATGAGTAACCCAAAAAACTCGCGTGTGTTTTCAATAAAAGGCTTTTCTGCCTTCATCGACTCCACCAGACTGGGTGTGCGGTATTTAACTATCCAATCGCGAACGCCGTCTTTATCGAAATATAACTTAACCGCGTATATCAAATAGAAAGCGGTTAAACCCAGGTAGGTATTTGGATAATACATACCGTAAGCCGCAAGCCCACAGCAAACCGCCACAGCTACGTAAATGGGTACCCAAAGGTACCAGTCGGGGTCGTTAAAATTTAGGTAAGCAAATACCAGGAACGAAAGACAGAAAATAACGTTAACAATAACGAAAGCAATCATGACGATTATTTTTTAGCAAGAGTTTAATAAAACCCACCCTATAACGGATGTGTTTGAGGTTTATTTGAATTTCGGGAATACCAGTCAACGTGGTATACCAATAGTCAACGCACAAATTTACAATGATGTGCAGATAATCAAAGTAAATAACGTAAAAAATGAGGATGGGATTACCGTGATTGTAATCACTTTTTAGATAACGAGTTGATAAATACCATTCAGGTTTCTGCCTTGCTCTTTATAATCAAGACCATAACCCACAACAAATTTATCTTCTATTTCAAAGCCAACGTATTTAAGTTCGGCTATATGATATTGTTGCGCAGCCGGTTTAACCAACAGCGCGCATACTATAATAGATGCCGGCTTTCTTTGTTTAAGATCTTCGATTAAAAAGTTCAGCGTATTGCCGGTATCGCTTATATCTTCCAATAATATTACGTCGCGCCCTTCAATGTCAACGGCAAGGTCAAGGTCGTTGCGCAACTGCCAGGTGGTTTTCATGCCGCCGTGGTAAGACGCTACTTTTGTAAAAGACACTTCACAAGGCATATTCATCTGCCTAACCAGATCAGCCATAAACATAAAGCAGCCATTGAGCACACCCACAAACAGGGGCTTCTTGCCTGCATACTCTGTATTTAACGCTTCGGCAATAGCCTCAACACGATTTTTTATCTCGTCGGCGTCAATAATTAATTTGAATTCAAGATCGGCTACGTTTGTTTTCATTCAGTTCAGGTTACCTGCCTTAAGCAGCTTTGCGATAATTATAGGCCCACTTTACAAACA
>CAMLFI010000185.1 GCA_946479225.1 uncultured Mucilaginibacter sp.
ATTTGGCGCTAACCAAACGTTAGACTCTGCCGATATAGTTAATGGCTCGTTTACTATAAAAGGCGAAGTTATGGAGCCCAATATGGCCCAGTTGGCCATAGACCATAAAGGCATTGGTATTCAAAAACTCGGCGATGCTAAAGATGTTGATGTGCTGGCTTTCTTTTTATATAACAACGAAATAACGGTTAACAGCAGCACCGACTCCATAAAAAATGCAAGCCTTAGCGATCCGCTTAATAATGATAGCAAGCTGTTAAAAACGCAGCTGAGCCAGGTAGAAGACGAAGCTAAAAAATTGAACAAAGAGTTCGTGTCAGCGCCGAAAGAAAAACAGAAGTCGGTTGAGTTTAAAAACAATTTGCTGGCCCGATCTGTTGCTTTGCAGGCACGACAAAAAACAATACTAAAAAACTTTATAACAAGCCACACGGACAGCTTTTTGAGCCTGATTGCCTTGAGCATGTTAGGTGGCCACTCGCCTGACATCACTGAGCTAGACAATTTATATAGTTTACTCTCGTCACAACTAAAAGCTACAGAAACAGCGCGGGCGTTGAAGATCAATATTGAACTGGCCAGGCCAACGGCTATAGGATCTATAGCGCCTGATTTTATACAGAACGACGCGGCAGGTAAACCCGTATCGCTGTCATCATTTAAAGGAAAATATGTGCTGGTCGCTTTTTGGGCATCATGGTGCACTATTTGTCGCGAAGAAAACCCCAACCTTGTTAAGGTTTACAATAAATATAAAAGCAGAAAATTTACCATTTTAGGTGTATCGCTTGATAAACCCGAAGCCAGAAACAGGTGGCTGGCAGCTATTAAGAACGAGGGGTTGGTATGGACGCAGGTGTCTGATCTCAAATTCTGGGATAACGCGGTGGCCAAACTGTACAATATATCCGGAATACCGGCTAATTTTTTGCTTGACCCCGAGGGCCGCATTATAGCTCGTGACTTGCGTGGTGCCGATTTGGAGAGGAAATTGAGCGAGATTTTGTGATAAGGCTGCAACCTATCGCTCAAAAGATTTAAACGGCCTGTCGTTGTTCCAAAAGCGAACAAGTATTGTATCAAAACTGAACAATACAATTACCTGATTTTTATGTAACATTATGTGTTACAAGTAGTTAAACTAGTGGACCTGTTTTTATATCATTACTATGATTTTAAAAACCTAACACATGAAAAAACTATTTGCATCTTTACTTTACACACTTTTAATACTGCCTACCATTAGCTTTGCGGAGCTCCGAATAACCACCGCCACAGACGACAACACAAACGTATATGGCCAAAAAACTGATACCATTAGTTTTTTTTCGAAGTCATTTAATCAGGAACGAACGGTCTATGTTTTAACGCCGCAATTTTATAAATACCAATCTGCCGAGTTAAAGCTGCCGGTTATTTATATACTTGACGGGCAGAACGACTGGTTTGTAAATCCTGCATTGAGCTCCATAAGGTATCTTCAATACACCCATGAAATACCCCAGGCCATAATAGTGGTCATCCCCCTGAAAAACCGTAACAAAGAGTGCGGCATTGTTTCACTTAGTCAGCCCGAGGCACCCTTGCATACCTTCATTACCGGCGAACTGAATGATAAAATAAAACAGTACAATCCCGGCAATTACAGGGTATTGATAGGGCATTCTTTTTCGGCTTCATTCGCCATGTATTCCTATATGTTGGCACCTGATTTTTATTCCGGAATTATTGCTAATTCGCCACTTGATCAATTAGAAAACCTGATAAAAGCTTTACAAGAGAACGAAAAGATTGATAAAAGTCGTTTATATCTGTCGTTTGGCGCGGTTGACAAAGATTCGTATCACCGGAAAGGCTATGAGGATATGAAAGTTAAATATCCCGCCTTTTTTAACAAAGCTCACACTTTTTTAGTGAATTCTTCCGGACATAGCGCTATGCCTATCATTGCGATTCCGGAACTGCTAAATGAATTGTTTAACTCTTTCTATGCCAGATACAATCCGGTTGCAAAAGTGGATGTGTTTTATAAACTGGTAGCCCCACCGAAACCGGTTGCCGAAGAGATGGCAGAAGTTTATGAAAACTCAAAATTAGGCGATCAATTCTACCCTCCTGAGCTTCCTGATATTAACGGAATAGCATCAAGATATAGTCAAAGCGGGTACAAACAACAAGCAATAGGCGTTTATGAATTAGGCCTGAAATACTATCCCAATTTTTATGGCTTTCAATTTAGTCTGGCACAGCTTTATGCCGCTACCGACAGGCAAAAAGCAAAGACCCATTTGGATAAGGCGCTCAACCTGCTCAAAACCATTCCCGATAAAAATGAAAAGGAGGTCATAACTGAAATTGAGAAATTTAAGGCTGACAATGCGCTTTAATATGATTCAGAAGTTTAAGGCTGATAATGCGTTTTTGCAATAAAGCCTTAAACTTAATCTACTGCAAATACTTCCCTACTATCGGCATCCTTCTGCCCATACCAAATGCCTTTGGCGATACGCGTAAAATAGGCGGCGTTTGGTAGCGTTTATGCTCGGCTATGTTTATCAATCGTAAAGCGCGTTTTACTGTCGCTTCATCGTAGCCCATTTTAATGATCTCCGCAGATGACCGGCGTTGCTCCACGTATTCAAAAATGATCTTATCCAAAATATCGTATTCAGGTAATGAATCTGAATCCTTTTGTCCCGGGCGCAGCTCTGCCGAAGGCGGTTTAACGATGGAGTTGACCGGGATGATCTCTTCGTCCTTATTAATAAATCGCGCCAGCTCAAACACCTGTGTTTTATAAACATCACCAATTACGGATATACCACCGCACATATCGCCATATAAAGTACCATAGCCTACCGCTGCTTCACTTTTATTAGAAGTGTTGAGCAAGATATAGCCAAACTTATTACACATGGCCATCAGCAAAACAGCGCGGCTACGCGATTGTATATTTTCTTCGGCTATGTTAAACGGCAGGTTTTGAAACTGCGGATGAAGGGCCGTTTCAAAAGCATCAGTAATATGTTCAATAGCTACGGTTTGGCTCATGCAACCCAAATTGTCTACCAGGTCCTGCGCGTCCTTAAGTGAATGATCGCTTGAAAATTTTGAGGGCAGCAACACCGCCATCACATTTTGCGGACCCAGCGCTTTTGCTGCAAGGGCACATACAACCGCAGAGTCTATACCACCCGAAAGCCCCAGTATAGCTTGCTTGAAGCCCGACTTTTTAAAATAATCCTGAATACCCAATATAATGGCATCATGAATTTGTGATATATCACTATCGCGTTCCTGTTTTTTTGTGGTTGGATGATCAAACGTTAATCTGCCCTCATTGTCTAAAGTATAATAGGCTATACTCTCCTTAAAGTACGGCATCTCGTCAATCAGGTTTCCATCATTGTCAAACACCAATGATCCACCATCAAATATCAATTCGGTCTGCGCGCCTACGTGGTTAACATAAAGCAGTGGTAATCTGTACCGGTTTACGTTATCCTTCAAAATAGCAATGCGCTCCTCGTCGTGCTTATAAGAGAACGGCGAAGCAGCGATATTGATCATTATATCCGGTTTCTGCTCAATGAGCGTGTCCATCGGACGCGTTATATATAACGGGTTTTCAATCTCGTTCCACAGATCCTCGCAAATAGTAAGCGCTATGCGTTTGCCTTTAAAATCTATACAGTTAAATTCAGTTGAAGGCTCAAAGTACCGATACTCATCAAAAACGTCGTAGTTGGGCAGCAAAGCTTTTTCCACTACCGCTTTAACCTCACCATTTTCGATAAACCAGGCAGCATTGCTTAGATCTTTACCTTCCGGTTTGTTATTGGGGATGGGCAAACCAATTATACAGGCAATATCTGTACAAGCCGCGGCGACAGCACGGGCTGATTCATCGCATAGATTAATAAACTCATTCAGCTCTAAAAAATCGCGGGCGGGATAGCCGCTGATGCAAAGTTCTGCAAAAACAACAAGGTCGGCGCCGTTAAGGCGGGCCTCTTCTACAGATTGAATTATTTTGGCTGTATTTGATTCAAAGTTACCAACGTGGTAGTTAAGCTGGGCTAAGGCTATTTTCATAAGTGTATAACGGTTGACTATTGCACCCAAATGCAAATAATAAGCTAATTTTGCTGAAAGTATAAAAATGACAGCAACCTACTGCAAGTTCAAACAAATTTATTTAATTTTTGGCATCGTTATATTATTTACGTCATGTGGCGGTAATAAAGATATCGATGTAAGCAACATTCCGGTCGATGTTAAAATTGAGCGTTTTGACCGCGATTTTGATCAGCTGCGTCAAAAGCCAATGCCACAACAGGCCGCTTTGCTGCAAAAAAAATACGGCAACTTTTATGCCGATTATGTTGGGCAGATACTGGAAGCCGGCAATGTAAATGATACCGCTTACTTTAATGTGTTGCGCCAGGTTTTTGCCGGCGACGCCTACAAAGATCTGAAACACGATGTAGACGCTGTTTTTGCGGGCGATATGGAGAAGCAAAACGCCGAACTTACCGACGCGTTCCGACGCATAAAATACTACTATCCGCAGAAAAACCTGCCCAAAGTTTACGCCTACTTTTCGGGCTTTAAAGCGCAAACTTCTATTGGCGATGGTTATTTTGGGATAGGTCTTGATATGTTTTTAGGTGCTGATTCGCGCTTTTATCCTGCACTGAGGGCAACCTTTCCGCATTACATTTCGCGCCGCTTTACGCCAGCATACATTGCCCCGCGTGTGGTTGAAGGTATAGCCCGCGAAGATATGTTCCCCGAAAATGAGAATAATAACACTCTTTTGAGTAAAATGATCTATGCCGGTAAGCTGCTTTATTTTACGGATAAGATATTGCCTAACGTGCCCGATTCGGTTAAAATTGGCTACACAACTGAACATATGAAATGGTGCACTGAATTTGAAGGAAAAATTTGGGCCTACTTTTTAGAGGAAAACCTGCTGTACGATACTGATTCGCAAAAAATACAAACTTACCTTAACGAAGCGCCCTTTACGCCCGGGCTTGGCGATCGCAATAACTCAGCACCTAAGTTAGGTATTTGGATAGGCTGGCAAATTGTAAGAAAATATATGGCCGACCACGGCGACGTAACGCTGCAAAAGCTAATGGCCCAAACAGATGCTCAAAAGATACTGAACGACGCTAAATATCGCCCTAAATAAAAACAGCAAAAAAAATAGCGATGGGTTTTAAACCATCGCTATTTTTATATAATGTCTTTTTGCGTATTTACTTCATTATTGCGAACACAGCTTTTAAAGCTATGGCGGTGCCGATCACCAAAATTACGTTGGCTATGCCTGACGCGTGTTTAAAATCGAAAAAGCGAAGGTAAACACCCACTAAACCTATAACTATGGCAACGACTAACAGTATGTAATGACGTGGTGAATTTGCTTCTTGTGGTGATATCATGATGCTGATTTATTTTACTGCACAAAAATAAAAATGTTTGCCGAATAAACTAATGCGTAATTGAAATTTTATAAGGTTATTTAGCTAAAGTATACTCTCCCCAAAAATCGGTAGTTGCGTAGCGCGTTGCAAATGTGGCATTCATTGTTTCATTAGCGGCCCGTATTTGGTCTGGGATTAAAGCATTTCCCGCTGCATTTGGTGCACTTCTAACAACGGGAGTACCCATACCAACGTATTTATTAGGTGCGCCATTAACTACAAGGTGATAGGAAAACTTTTCGGTTTTAGCGGCAGTTAATCCAAGCAGTTGTAGATCAATAGCTATTTCGTAGGTGTACACCTTTTTGTTATCAAAAGCCAC
>CAMLFI010000186.1 GCA_946479225.1 uncultured Mucilaginibacter sp.
TGCAGAAAAATATAGCAACAATTGCAACACTTGCAACAGCTTTTTTCGGTAATCTGTTGATATATAAACGGTTGTGGTTTTTGGCTGCAACACTTTGCAACAGACTTATTCGTCAGGATAATTAGCTGTGGGATTGGGGTAAGTTGCTGATTTACATATATGTTATAAACTGCCACTTTTTGGGCATCGCCGTTATTGGTTTTCAACAGTAGTTAAGGGATAATAGATCATGGTTCTTAGTTCATGGCGTTCTTCTACTATGATCTATGAACTATCAACCATTAACCACCCTTATTTGCTTTTTAAAGCGCTAAAAACCGTTACGTTCTTGCACGAAAACGGTACGTTCTGGCACGTTTTCGATATGTTCTGGGGTGTTTTGCCATGCAAACAATTACTACGGAATAAACGCGCTTCGCATATCGCGTGGTGAGTCCCCCGCGCCTGGCTTGCCCCGCTCATTTGCCGCGGAGGCTGTTACTTTTGGCTTGATCCAAAAGTAACCAAAAAATCAAGTCAGCAGGGAGGCTTCTTTTCGCACTGGGCCTCCCGATAGCTATCGGGATCAGGAAAAACCGCGGGCTGTAAAATTTCGCCCTGCTATCGCTCGCGCAGGGGCCTGCGCTTCTGCTCCAAAGCAGTCCCTATGGGACAAAAAATTACTATGCCCCTGCCTCCGCACCGGCCGGCAGTTTTACCTGATTTCGCCCGAAGCTGCCCTGCTGACGGGTTCAGTTTATTAATAGTGCTGTAATCCAGTCTTGGGCAGGAGCGAAGCAATCTCTACGCCAGTTGGCTATCAATAAGGCACGAGTACGCCGCACTATCGCCAACCTTGCATACTGCGTAGCCTGGCTTACTAACCTAGCAACTTATCAGGATGTTCAAAAAGGAATTTTATCCCTTGCGATACTACTTGCTTACCTACTTCTTTAAATATATTTTTGAAAATAATCGGCCCTTCTTTCGTTATTTTAGCCAGTATTGCAGAAATCTTTTTGGCAATCCATTCTTTACTTTGTTTGCCTAATTGAGTTCTCAAATAAGCTGTTTCTTCAATAATGGAACCAATTTCAGCTATGTTCTCTACATTTTGATATTCGATTATTTCTGTTTCGATTTTTGCTAAAAATTCATCCAAGAAATATATTTGTTTTAGATGTAAAGGCTTATTTTTATTCTCCTCATCCAAACCAGCATCTGCTAGAAAATCGTTTTCTAAATTATTTAGAAACGGATCTTTGAAAAAAATGTCTAGATCATGTAATTCATCCAAGCAACCATGCCATATTTTGAAAATAGCTGGAATGTCTCCCACGACACACCAAAATCGGTTACTATCAGTATTCGTTTTATTCTGTGGCTTATAGGACACCAGGAGACCCGCTTTAGCATCGAATGACTCAATGTTAAAGTAAAACCCCGAAGTGCGGTCTTCATCAGTCATTTTTAGTAGGAATTCATCGTGGTCAACAATTTGAAATAACTTTCCGCGCGTTGAATCCAAAGAAGCGATAAAATCCCTCAATGCTTGTAAGACAACGATCGGTATATTTTTATTTATCTTTTTCATTATTCAAATCCTATCATACGATGTTAATGTAGTATCTCGCCCGAAACTTAGCTCATGACTTGCAGCCTTTAAAAAGATTGTTTACAATACGCATTCAAAGACTCCAATCACCTTTAAATATGACACTTCATCTTCAGACAACACTATGTCTTCATAAGAAGGATCATAAGACAACGGCTTCAGATTTATAGACGCGTGGCTCCACTCGTCATTAGCAATGTTTTTCGTACTGCTATATTCTTTAACAGTATAACCTGATCCTGTATCTGGGTCTTGTATACTTGTATGCTCAACTAAAACGATCTTTCCATTTCGGGAACCGCCGCTATATTTTCTGAAAAGACACATTGAGCCATTAGGTATGACTTTATTCATAGACTCGCCGACTACTGTACAGGCGAATAAATCTTTCGCAGCCTTATATCGAGGCGGAATTACCACCCAATCACAATCATCATTTTCTACACTCTGCAAATCACTAAAGTTTCCCGCAGCCACTTTTAGATCATAAAAAGGAACAGCGTTCTCGTAAGGGATGGCATCGGCAGAATTGATAGTCGCCTTTGGTATTTCTGTTTGATAATTCTCAATATGTTTGCCGAGATATTCTCTTAAGTTCTTATCACATGCATACACGTAGGTTCCTTTAATACCTCGCAGCATTATTGTTTTGTAGATATTTATAATGAAATCCTTTAACTCAGCCGGATCACTTATGGAAAATTTACCCGCCTTGTCATGGTAGTTTTCTTTTAAAATTACGATTTCATTTCTCTCTTTATCGTAGCTTATTTCGTTGCCAAATATTATACCTGAATAATTCAAATCGTACCCTTGCGTGGTATGAATACATCCCACTTCATTTAAGGCATTAGGCGAGTTAATAAAATCCTTTGCTACACTATTCCATTTTAATGAGGTTCCATCAATTTCCATATCGAAGTCTATGCCTTCTTGTCTGGAAACCCAAGGCCATGAAAAACCGGCAATCAATCTTGCCAAACCGCTTTCTTTATCTCGGAGTTTGATTTGCTCAACCATGTCTTTGATGGAGTTAAAAAGCACGAATTCATACTCTTTAGAATTGAAGACTTTATTTTCTGAGTTTATTTCACATTGTAAAAGTTTGTCTATGTATGCAACATATCCATTGCCACCCTTTACCCTGAATTGCGATTTTAAATATTCAATTTTTGTCGACTTCGCAGCCTTCAATTTATCAAAAGCGCTTTTTTGTACGTCTGAGGGTTTTATTGATTGGTTCTCATCATAAAATAAAATTGCCTTATCTGATTGTCTAACTACCCAATCGAGTTCGCTGCATGTGTTTTTATCAAATCCAAGTTTTTGGCAAACAACGTCAAATGGATGGAAGTAACTCCCCAAATTCACTCGTCTTCGCAGTCTGTGCGACTCGTCTACTAACACGATGTCATAATTATCATTAGCTAAATCGGCAGGGCCAATGACCATGCTTGCAGTTAAATCCTTAACATTTTTGAAAACCTTTTTTAGCGTTTCTCTAAAAGAAGCCATAGGGACAACAAGTGCCATCCTGGGATTAGGATATCGCTTTCTTAAAGCCAAGACTATTTCAAGGATTTCGGCTTCATCTTCTCCAAATTCCCGAAAGTCAAATTCATCACTTGTAGACTTTAGTAGTTTAAATAAGAAAGTAGCCAAGATAGTCTTGCCTGTCCCTGCACCTCCTTCAACAACTACATTCTCATAAGTGTTATTAAGTAACGCTCGAAGTATTACCAATAACCCTTCCCTTTGTTCATGATTAAGACTTTTGTAAGGGGAGTATTTGAATAGATCTGAGTTGTTTATATGTCTGAGAGAATGCTTCGTTATTCCTTCAGCCCTAAGTTTATCCCAGATTGAAGTGAAAATATCCCAGTAAACCTCTTTTTTTTGGTAATAGTTGTGGTTTGCTAATCCAAGATTGGCATTCATCAATTTATATTGACCGTCTCCCGAAATGTATTTTATTAAGTTAGACTCAATATCTAACGTAGCTGATTTGTTAAATTTCTCGCTACTAATCAGGTGAACTACAGATAACTTCTTTTTAGCATCACTTTTTAAATGATTAGTAAGTCTTGCATAGGTGTCTGTTGTTTCGCCAACATATGCTTCTTTGGTGTAACCGTCGCTTAATATGTATACTATCGGCCAAAGGTCTTTAGCCGTATGTGAGTTTTGAAAGTCGTTAAATAAATGCGGATTAAAGTCGTACCGTTTTATTTCAAAGTTATTTAATATCATAACTCGTTATACTTTTTGGCACTTCCTTTTGCTTTATCTACAGGGTATTTGGCATTGTTTTTCTCAATCTTATTAACCACAATCTCATTTATATCAAGATTATATTTATCCGCAAGCAGTAAAGCATAACCAATTACATCCGCTAACTCATCTTTCACCTTCTCCAGATTAGCTTCTTCCGCTTTTTTCCAAAGAAATAGTTCATTGAGTTCGGATGCTTCAATTGACAAAGCCAACGCTAAATCTTTAGCATTGTGGAATTGAGCCCAATCACGTTCGTCTCTGAAATCTGTTAAACGTTTGATAAGATCTTGCCAGTCCTTCATAATCATTAGTTGAATGATATTGGGAAAAGTACGCAAAAGGTTTGAAATATTTATTTCTGCTTTTTGCTAAAGGGCCGCCCCTGCGTTAGCGATAGCAACGTATACCGGCCATAGCGCCTAAGGCCTGCAGGCGTATGAGTGGATAGCGCGGCCCATAGGGAACGCCATTGGTTGCTTACCTATTCAACTCCAACGCCCCCGGCAACATCAGCAAAAAAGGCAGTGCTTTGTCATAATCCAGCTCATTATAAAATATCCCCAACCGGTTAAGGTTTTTATAATAAAGCGCTACGTGGGTATAGTAGTTCAGTTCGGATTGTAAAAACCATGCTTTAGGTCCTAGTTTTTGGGCTATGAACCATTTCTCTAACAAGCGCCCGGCCCGGCCGTTGCCATCGTCAAAAGGGTGGATGCATACAAATATTAAATGTATAAAAGCGGCAAAGTAAAAAACTTCGGCGTGGGTAAGCTGCTTTGCGGTAAGTAAATCGATATCATGCCAAAGGGTGGGTAACAAATTTTTTAACAGGTGCGGGGCTGCGGCCTCAAACTGTATGCGCCCGGTTTGGTGCTCCATTACCACCATGTTGCCGCTGCGCAATACCCCCTGCTTGTTTGGTGGTAATAGGTGTGCGGTGATTAAACAGTGCGTGTTTAAAAAGTTAGCAGCATTTAACGGGTTTTGCTGCGCAAACAGGTAAGCCTGGTAAAGGTCGTTGGGTTTTTGTACCAGATCAGGCTGATAATCTGTGTTCAGCATTTTATGTTTCAGATAGCTGTCTACTTCCATTTGCTCGCCCTCAATACGTGAAGATGCGATTGCGGATATGGATGTGTAAAAGCTAAATGAGGGAGTAGAGGTTTCGGCATCTTTTAATGCTTCAAATTGTGTTTGCAGCGAGGCACTTACTTGTTGTTTATACTGCTCAAGCAAATGGGTAGGTATAATTTTTAGTGCTGCTGTCATTAGTGTATAGTTGGGCGTGGGTATTCATTCAAAACTAATTAAAACTTCGGTATTTGTGAGGAGGATGGTGAAACTTATGGTGGTGCCCGCGTTAGCGATAGCAACGGATACCGGCCCTTTTTAGTTGGCAGTTTGAAATTGGCAGTGTGCAGTAGGATTTTGCAACTAAAAAAATGTGGCTAAGGCCTTGCGCAGTATGAGTGGATAGCGCGGGCCGCTTCTATCAGCGGCAACGCCATTGAGGTAAAATTGTGCATGGGGTTGCCTTTCGCTTCGTTAGGTCCGACGCTTTTGGCTTGCCCCGCTCATTTGCCGCGGAGGCTGTTACTTTTTTCTTGATAAAAAAGTAACCAAAAAATCAAGTCAGCAGAGAGGCTTCTTTGCCGCACAAGGCCTTTGCCCACGATCAGGTAAAACCTCGGGCTGTAAATATTTTGCCCCGCTCTCGCACCCGCATGGCCCGCGCTTCAGCAAAAAATTACTATGCCCCTGCCCACGCGCCGCCCACCCGTTTTACCTGCTCTTTTCCGAAGCTGCGCGGCTGACGAATTCTGCTCCAATTTGAGATACTGCAAAAACGAAAAATTATTTGTGCCCTGCCTGCGCACATGGCCACCTTTTTTTGCCCGATTTCATCCGAAGCTGTTCT
>CAMLFI010000187.1 GCA_946479225.1 uncultured Mucilaginibacter sp.
CCAAAAATAACATGCCTTGTTAACGATAGATCAAGCTGATATTGTGCGCCGTAATCATAGTTAACACCTCCTACAGCATAACTTTTCTCATCGCGCGAGTTGAGCGCGCCGTAAAGATCAGGAAACTCTGTTGAGCTAAATTGCTTCATGTTGCCGAAAATGTACGACACGTTGGCTCCCAGTTTCAATGTTCTGAAAAGCGAAAAACCGTAACCTAAAAACGCTTTTGAAAGGCCGCCTTCGCCCTTGTAGCTTAATAACGTGCGATTAGTGTCGGCAGGGGCCGATGAGCCAAAACCGCGCTCAAGTGTTTTAGTATAATTATAACCAATTTCGCTGTAAGGCATTAAACCAAACGCCAAGGCCGAATTGCGTGTTACCGGTATGCCAAAAGTAATATGGCTCAACCTGAAACTGGCGTCGCGCTGTGAAGTTTGCCCGGTTTGGTTCAGCGTAAAAACACTGCCATATAAGCCTACGTCAATTGTTGTTAGCCCGATGGATGAATACGATGACGGATTAATGGGATTTACAGTGCTGTAGCGGTTAATAGGACCAAGGGCCGTGCCAATACCGCCCATTGCCATGTTTTGTGGCAATAACGATGGATTAAGGTCACCAAGGCCGTAACGCGAATAAGGTGAACTGGTAGTTGGGCTGTTCTGAGATCTTGCATCAAGTACTACACCGGCAAGTAAAAACAGCAGTAAAAACTTTATATATTTAATCATTATGCTCAATGGCTGCGTTTAATCCTTTTAAAACCAGGTGCGGCTCTTTTTTTATATAGGGGGCAAAGATGCTATTTTTAAGCAGCGTATCAAAAAAAACATTATCGCCCCCGGTTAGTATAATATTTATGTCCTGCCTGTTATCACTGTAATTCTCAATAAACCCCATCAATTCGTACTTTATTCCGTTTTGCACGCCTGATGTAATTGCGGTAATGGTATCATCGCCATATAACCCATCAAAATTCGCGTCGGGTTCAAGCAATGGTAATGCCGCTGTGTAATGGTTCAGCGCATTATAACGCATATTTAAGCCCGGCGATATACTGCCACCAAAATAATTTCCGCCGGCATCAATCCAATCATACGTTATACAGGTACCACCGTCAATAACCAGGTTGTTTTTAGCAGGAAATAAGTTATGCGCCCCCACTACGGCGGCCAGTCTGTCGGCACCTAATGTTTGCGGAGTTTTATAACGGTTATTTATGCTTTTTACCATGCCGGCATTAAAGTATAACAAAGTTGCTTTAGTTTTTATCTCAGCCTCCCACACCCGGCTGTCTTTTTTTACCGATGAGATAATGGCTTTACTGATGCTGTGCTTTTGCAGAATGGTGTTGATAGTTGTCGCGTCAATATCTTCGTAACGGGCCACATCAACCATTTCATCATGGTTAAATACGGCCAATTTTGTATACGTATTACCTATATCGATAACCAAATTGGCCATCAGGCTCGCGCTATTGAAACAATAGATTCAAATATGGCCAAACCATCTTCGTTAGCTAACAGGCTATCTGCAGCGCGTTCAGGGTGAGGCATAAAGCCAAATACATTTCTTTCAGCATTACACACCCCGGCAATGTTTTCAATAGAACCATTAGGGTTAGCATCAGTGGTTATATTACCTGCCTCATCACAATACCTAAACAATATCTGGTCGTTATCATTTAATTGCTTAAGCAGTTGGGCATCCGCAAAGTAATTGCCTTCGCCATGCGCGATAGGTATTTTAAGCGCTCTTTGCTGATCTATTTGCGCAGTTACCAATGAATTAGCTGTTTGCGGTTTCATATAAATATTGCGGCAAATAAACTTACGATGTTCATTATGCAGCAATGCGCCCGGTAATAAACCAGCTTCTGTTAGTATCTGAAAGCCGTTGCAAATGCCCAAAACTTTGCCGCCTTTAGCCGCAAACTGTATAACCTCCTGCATAATTGGCGAGAAACGGGCAATGGCGCCTGAGCGCAGATAATCGCCGAAAGAGAACCCTCCGGGTAAAATTATAAAATCGGCCCCTTGCAGGTCGTGATCTTTGTGCCACAGGCGAACAACCTGCTGACCCATTATATTTTCTAATACATGGATGATATCTTCATCGCAATTGGAACCGGGGAAAATTACTACGCCAAACTTCATGCTACAAAACTAATATAACCGCTCAAATTTGAACGCATATAAAAGTTAAAAAGTGTTAAACTGAAAATAAATGATGCCGCCAACCAGCAAAAAGAACAGCCCCTCGTAAAACCACCTGCTTGTGGCGTACAAAAAATAATAGGAGAAAAACACAGCCAGGGGTACAGCACACAGTAAAAAATGCTCCAAATGGAACTCTTTTTTAGTGTAAAACGATAACCCTGCTATAATGGTAAGTACCATTAAAAGCTGAAACGATTTGCGCGTTTGCACATAGCTTCTGAAAAATATCTGGCTTACCTTTAAAAAACAAAGCAACAATATTATAGCAACCGGTATTAGTACCAGGTAATTGTAGGAACTGATTTGAATATGTGCGGGAAATTTTGTTGTCAAAGGCAGCCATATTTTTGCAAAATCGGGCAATCTGTCAGTCAGATAATAGATCACCGCTAAAAAGAAAAATATGGTGGCGAAGCCCATAAGGGCAGCTACCCATTCGCGCCAGTTAAATGGCCTGAAAACTATCAGCCCCGCCCATATTACCAGGAACATGAAAATAAACGGCAGATAAATAAGTGTGCCCAGGGCTACCACCATACCCATGTCGTAGGCTACAGACTTGGCGTCGGGCGTTTTATAGGTGCCAAACAGCCGGTAAAGCATGCCTATTACCAAAAAATTGCAAATGAGCGGTGCGCTCAATGTTAAAAATGGGGCAAAAAGGGCTGTAAGCACAACATACATTAAGGCCGGTAAAAAGCTGGGCCGCCCCATTAAATTAAAACTGTTAACCAAACGGTTAAACCATAGCGCCTGCAAAAAAATGAGCATGCCTGCCAAAAAAATATTCATTAACGGCAATGGCGCGAGTTTGTAATCAGCCGGGAATAGCAGGCGTGCAAATGGCTCAACAAATTCAAATTGTATATGTTGCGGGGCGTTGATTACATAGCCAATGCGCAATACAACCAGTAAAATAACCAGCCATATTGCATTAAGCGGGTTATATGTTCTGAACAGGTTGATCATGCGGCAATATTAACGTTTTTGGGTGATTTTTAATCGGAGATTAGTATTATCTCCGTGCGTAGCGCTTTACCATGTCGTCTACTATCTGGGCGGTCTCATCCGGGAAATTGACGAACACACGTTCATCCTCGTGCACCCACTTGGCCACATGCTCGGCAAATTTATGGCCGATAGCCGGCACAAAAGGCACACCCATCCGCGATGCCGCCAACGCATTACATTGCTGCTCGTACTGGCCCTGCATGGGTATCATCATTACCTTTTTTTGGAGAAAGAGGGCTTCGGCAGGCCCTTCAAACCCCCCACCTGTAAGTAAGCCTTCGCAACTTGCTAAACTGCTGTTAAATGCCTCGTTGCTTACCGGGAATATGTTGATGTTATCTAATTTATAAGGTGTTTTTTGCCGTTTTGAGAAGATGTGCCACTCTGTATTCTTTACCTTGCTAAGGTGCTGCGCCAGTTTCTTATCGTCATAAGCAGGCAGGTAAACGGTATAGTGCCCTGCGTTGCTGGTAACCATACTGCGGATACCACTGCGGATGACAGGAGTATGTATAAAATCATCATACCGCTCAAAATGAAAGCCGATGTGATGCGTGGTAGGTGAGTAGTGTTTAAACAGCCACTCGCCGTAATGCCATTTGCGCGGGCGCGGTGTTTTTTTAGAAACAAAAGAACATTGATGACTTAACGACACGGATGGTATTCCCTGCATTTTGCAGGCCCAGGCGCTTACCGGTTCAAAATCATTAACTATCAGATCATATTGGTCAAGGGGCAATCCGCGCATGTCTTTCCACAATTGCGGCAGGTCCATAATTTTAAAGGTGGCCCACTTGTCTACACCACCATTGGTGCCAAAAACAAAGCTAAACCCGTGAAAACGATATTTGAGTGGTTGCGATAGGGTAACTTCGGCTTCGGTGCCGCTTACCAGCAGGTCAAGTTCGCCGTATTGCTGCAGCAACGGTACTATCTCGCGGGCGCGACTGATGTGTCCGTTACCTGTTCCCTGTATGGCAAATAATATCTTCATTAGGCTGTTATCCCCACAAAGATATTATTTGCTACAGTTTATACTAAACTCTGTTAAAATTAAAACTTAACGCCTAAAGTAAGTGCGAAACCGCTGTTTCTTTCGCCGGCGTCAGCATTGCTTTTGGCGGCGTGGCCAAAATCAAATGCATAATGAAGGTTTACACCAACTTTGTCTGTTATGGTATAACCGGCACCAAGGTTGCCACCAATAGCAACTTTTTTCAAGTCGTCGGTATTTGTATCAGTGGTGCTGCCGAACCCTGTAGCAGTTACCACTGTTTTTTGCGACATTAAAAATGAAGCCTGAGGACCTACATAAAAAGCAAGTTTAGGATTGGCTTTAAAACCAAATAAAATTGGTAGATCAATGTAATTAACCTGCGTTTTAGCATCAATAGTAACACCGCTTATGGTTGCCGTAGCATTGCCACCTTTTTGAGTATACAATAACTGGGGCGCGAAGGAAATATTTTCTGATATAGGTGTCTCAATAAAAATACCACCTTGAAAACCCGGGCGGAAATCGTAATTAACAGAAATGCCATTAGCAGTTGCGGCACCCAATGTCATATAGGTAAGGCCGGCTTTAACGCCAATACTGGTTTTTGATTGTGCGTTGGTATTAGCTGTGAAGCCCAAAAGAACAGCAAACGCCAATGCGAAAGAAAGGATAAGGTTTTTCATGTATTATAAGTTATAAGGTTAAAAATTGGGGCGAAGATAGTATATTCCTTCACCTAAGCGCATAGTTTTAAGTAACATTGTTATTAAAAGGGTGGTTTTTAGGCTATAAAAGTCTTCGCATTCCAATTAACTTTCCTGTCTAAACCTTTCTAATAAACCGCGAACGTCCATTTTCGCATCAAGGTCCTCAGCGTCCGAAAGATCTGCTACATCGCTGTCTTCTTCAAAATCAAGCGGAGAGTATTTGAAGATTTCCCATGCACCTTTGTTGTACTCAAGCGCTGTAAGGTTCTCTACCCAATCGCCCGAGTTAAGGTAAAGCACTTTGCCCGGATTGTTAGTAGCAACTATCTCGCGCATTTCGGCCTGGTGGATGTGGCCGCATATTACGTATTGATACTCCTTGCTAACGGCAAGGTCGGCAGCTGTTTGTTCAAACTGGTTAATGAATTTTACAGCGTCTTTAAACCTGGCCTTTATTTTTTTAGAGAAGCTCATCTTCTCGCGACCCATAGCGGTAAGCAGCCAGTTGGTAAAACTGTTAAGCAGTATCAGTGTATCATAACCAACAGCGCCCAGTTTTGCCAGCCATTTAGAGTGCTGCATGGTAACATCAAATACATCGCCATGAAAGATCCATGCTTTTTTACCATCGATATTAAGGACAAGCTTATTTAATAGTTGGAACGAGCCCAGGTTCATATCTGCAAACTTGCGCAGCATTTCGTCGTGATTACCGGTTAGGTAATACACCGGAACACCATCAGTAACAAACTTTAATATCCTGCGCACCACTTTCATGTGTGCCTCGGGCCAGTACGATTTGCTGAACTGCCAGATATCAATAATATCGCCGTTAA
>CAMLFI010000188.1 GCA_946479225.1 uncultured Mucilaginibacter sp.
CCTGCTTAATAATCGGACGACCGGAATATCGACCTGTAACCGGGTCAACAGCGCCACGGGCAAATACAATATGGTTAATTTTATCAACTTCAATGTAATCGGCATCCAGCTCAAAATCTCCGTACTTTACACGTGCGCTACCATATAAACGTACAGTATCAGTACCTACAGTAACTGTTGAGTCTTTTGCGGTTGCTATTAATTCGTCGGTAAGCCCGCTTGAATCTGTTTTCACGGTATCAGCCGAAGGTATGGTATCTTTCAGTATCTTTATTTTTTGCGGACTGCCCGAAGGGATACCTTGCTTTTTGTTTAGCAGCGGATATTTATCAGTTGAATCAAGATGTATAATAGTATCGGCAGTTTCAACGTTTATAATACGATTGACGCGGCCTGCCGCAGCCATCATACTAACCATTAAAATAATTGCAAATAGAAAAAACAGGTTTATAAATTTCAAAATTGATTTCGAATAATATATTTGCAGATATAGTTAACAGCGCTCAAAAATAATGAAAAATAAGGCATTGAAAAGATTGATTTACGTACTGCCCATTTTAGTTGCAGGTATTTCATTGCTTTTACTTACTTCAGCTTCTTCTGTATTAACAACTTCCGTAAAAAAAGATACGGTTGTAAATACTGGTTATAAACTTAGAACTATTGTTGTTGATGCCGGGCATGGTGTTAAGCCTAATCCGCCAGGACCCGGTAAATTTTCAGTCGGCTCTGCAGGCATCTATTCAACAGAAAGAGGTGTAACGCTTATGGTTGCTCAAAAATTGCAAAAGGCCATAGAAAAAGATATAGAGGGAGTGAATGTAGTTATGACCCGTAAAACCGAAACCGACGTATCACTACAACGCAGACCCGAAATTGCAAATGAAAATAAAGGCGATTTGTTTATTTCTATACACTGCAATGCACTTCCGGATAAGGTAGTACGCGAACGTGTAGGCACTAGAAGGGGTAAGGCTGTTTATAGAACGAGAAGTGTGGTAGACAGATCAGGCAAGGGTGTTTTAATGTTGGTGTATGGTTTAAAAAGAACAGGCGAGCAACAAAATGAAATTAAAAGCAATCAGGTTAATCAAATGGACGATGAAGCAGATCCTAATGACCCGATGACCATTATTTTAACGAATGAGTATTTAAGACGTTTTAGACAGAAAAGCATACTGCTTGCAAACATTCTTGCAGATGAGTTTGTTAGCGTAGACGGAAGAAGGTTGGAAGGGATTAGGGAACAGAGTCTTAATGTTTTGGTACATGCCGCAATGCCGTCGGTTCTGGTTGAGATAGGTTACATAACTAATTTAGAAGAAGAGGATTATCTTAACTCCGAAAAAGGACAGGAGGAGATTGTTGCATCAATAGTGCGAGCCATTAAAAACTATAAACTTCAGGTTGAACAAACGGTAATAAGAAATTAAACTACATACTTTGAAAATTTCAAACGAAACCAAAATAGGCGCGCTTACTGCAATAGCTATCACAATACTGATATTAGGGTATAGTTTTCTAAAAGGAAACGATGTATTCTCCAGCTCTAATAAATTTTATGCTATTTATCAAAGTGTTGATGGCCTTTCAGTTTCAAAACCTGTGTTGGTAAATGGTTTTCCTATCGGTCATATCTCAAAAATGGAGCTTGCCCAAAATGGCCATACAACGGTTGAGCTTAAAATAGAATCTAAGTATAACGTACCTATAAACACCATTGCCCGATTGGTTAGTACTGATCTGTTAGGCAGTAAAGCAATTGTTTTTGAGCTTGGAGACAGCAAGCAGTTCGCTGAGACGAAAGACACCTTGCAGACTGATATCCAAGGCAGTTTGGCCGAAAGTCTTCAACCTATTCAAACTAAGGCCGAAAATTTGATGAACAAGCTTGATTCATCCTTAGCAGCTATCAATAAAATATTAAATCCCAACTTTCAGCGCAATGTCGACCGTAGTTTTAACAGCATAGCTAACTCGTTGCAAACTCTTGAAGGTACCACAAAGAAAATTGACAATTTAGTTGGCGCGCAAAGCGTCCATATAAATGGTATTTTAAGCAATGCGGAAGATGTTACCGGCAAATTAAAAGTAAGCGCGGCAAATTTAAATGAGATAACAGGTAACTTCAACAGGTTTAGCACCGACATGGCTAATGGCAACATAAAGCAAACGTTGGATAATGCTAATAAAGCAATGGCTGACCTGCAGGCTACCACTGCCAGAATTAATAGCAATAAAGGCTCGTTAGGTTTATTGTTAAACGATGAACAGCTATACCGGAATTTGCAAAATGCTTCTACCAATTTGGATGCGTTATTTATCGATCTGAAAGCTAATCCTAAACGTTACGTACACTTCTCGGTATTTGGTGGTGGAAAGGATAAGTAGTTTTTTTAGTATTAAGTAGCTGGTATCAAGTACATAGTACTACATAGCGGAGCTATTTGATAACAAACAGAAATTATATCTTACTACTTGATACTAGCTACTTGATACTAATTAAATAGCAAACGTCTTTCCTTCAATCGCTAAATCAGTATCCGGGAATACTGAACGGGCCTCTTCAAGCAATTCATCCAACACTTTGTAACGTGCCGAAAAATGTCCGATCAACAGCTTTTTTGCACCGTTATTAAAGGCGATCTCACCGGCCTGCAATGCAGTGGTATGGTGAGTCTCTTTTGCCCTGTCAAGCATAGCGTTCAAAAAAGTGGCTTCGTGGTACAATAGGTCGGCATTGGCTATTTGTGGGTAATACCTGTCTACGGGCAAGGTATCAGAGCAGTAGCAATAAGTTCGCGGGGGATCTGAATCTACAGATAATGATTGATTTGAATAAACGGTGCCATCGGGCGCTGTATAATCCGCTCCTTTTTTTATCGCGGTATAAAATGGCACAGGAATGTTCAGCCGTTCAATTTCCTCCTTTATCAGCTTACGTTGACGTTTTTTCTCTCTGAATAAAAATCCCGTACAAGGTATTCTGTGATCTAGCGGAATAGTTTCTACCGTAACATCTTCATTCACAACTAAAGTCTCAACTTTATTAGCATCCGTCGCAGTAAATTGAAGCGGATATTGCAATACGGTTTCCGAGTATTTTAATTGCAGATCAATAATTTCTATTAACGGTGCCGGGCCGAACAGCAGAAGTGGTTTTTTACGGCCATTTAAATGCAGTGAGGACAATAAGCCAACAAGGCCGAGGTAATGGTCGCCGTGCAGGTGGCTAATGAATATATGGTCTATCCGGCTGGCTTTTATATCAAACCGCAGCATTTGCTGCTGTGTGCCTTCGCCGCAATCAATAAGATACAGGCGCTCATTGACATTGAGCACCTGCGAAGTAGGGTTTCTGTTATAAATGGGTGTTGCCGAACTGCTCCCTAATATGGTTACTTCGAATCTCATACCAGGTAAACAATTAAAGATCTATCTTGCTTCTTTTTTCAATTCTTTTTCTATCTCTTCCATAAAGATCAGATCTATGGCTTCCTCTGCTTTTGGTACAATGGTGAGTACGTTTTCCAGTTGAGATATGGTAATAAGGCGTGATACAGCTTCATTAAGGCTTGTAAGAATAAAAGAACCCGAAGCGTTTTTGCATAAACGGTGGCCCACTAAAAGGCTGCTTAAGCCTGAAGAATCTGCAAATTTAACCTGCGAAAGATCAAGTATTATATTGCGCTGCCCTTCGGTATTGATCAATATCAGTTCCGATTTTAATTGCGGGGTTATCAATGAGTTTAGTTTAGACTCATTCAACTTCAACAATATATACTTCTCGTGTTTGTCAACTGTAAACTTCATTTTATTTCCTTCTATTAATCTGCTAATATATGAATATTCTTAAAAAGAAAATTTATAAAGAGGCCAAGGCGTTTTTAATAGCGCCCTCTACCCTGCTCAAAACATTTTCAGCATTGGGTTTAACAAAATTTTCGCCGGTTATTTTTTCGTAAAGCTCTATATATCTTTCTGATATAGATTGCACTTTTTCCGGCGTCATTTCGGGCACTGTCTGGCCTTCCTTACCCTGGAAACCATTTTCAATTAGCCATTTGCGCACAAATTCTTTTGACAGCTGTTTTTGTGGTTCGCCGTTTTGCTGACGCTCTTCATATCCTTCCGTGTAAAAGTACCGTGATGAATCAGGTGTATGAATCTCGTCTATAAGGTAGATGGTATCGCCAACTTTGCCAAATTCGTACTTGGTATCTACCAATATCAATCCTTGCGCAGCAGCTATCTCGGTACCACGCGCAAATAACTGGCGGGTATATTTTTCTAATTGTAGATAATCCGCTTCGGATACAATACCCTTGCTTAATATTTCTTCTCTTGAAATATCCTCATCATGGCCAACGGCTGCTTTGGTTGTGGGTGTTATTATCGGTTCGGGTAGTTTATCGTTTTCTTTTAAACCTTCGGGCAGGCTAACACCGCACACCTGGCGTTTACCGGCGGCATATTCACGGGCAGCGTGACCAGCCAGATAACCGCGTATCACCATTTCTACTTTAAACGGCTCGCAAATACGGCCAATGGTTACACTTGGATCGGGAACATTAACCACCCAATTGGGAACAATATCTGATGTAGCCTTTAAAAATTTGGCTGCTATCTGGTTTAAAACCTGTCCTTTATAAGGAATCGGCTCAGGCAATACCACATCAAAAGCTGATATGCGGTCGCTCACCACCATTACCAAATACTTATTCCCTATTGTATATACATCGCGAACCTTACCCTTATAAAAATTGGTCTGGCCTTCGAAATTAAAATGTGTTTCTTTTATAGCATTCATGTTTGTATCAAGTAGCTAGTATCAAGTATCAAGATGAACGCCGTGAACTCTTCTACTAATTTATTCTAGGGATCTGCGATCAAATAACTTTTATCTGCAGCAATTTACTTGCTACTTGATACTAGCTACTTGATACCCCGTTACTGTATATCTCCGTAAGCAGCCAAAATTTTACGTACCAATTTGTGTCTTACCACATCTTCGCCGCTCAGGTAAACTATTTCAATACCTTTTATATCGGTTAAAATGCGCAAGGCAGTGTGTAAGCCCGACTGCTGTTTTTTAGGTAAATCTATTTGGGTAACATCCCCCGTAACAATAAACTTTGCCGATGGCCCCATACGCGTTAAAAACATTTTCAACTGCATATCGGTGGCGTTTTGCGCCTCATCTAATATTACAAAACAATTATCCAGTGTACGGCCGCGCATAAATGCAAGCGGCGCAATCTCAATGGTGCGGTTTTCCAGATAAACTTTAAGCTTCTCGGCAGGGATCATATCGTCCAGCGCATCATATAATGGGCGCAGATACGGATCTATCTTTTCTTTTAGGTCACCCGGCAAAAAGCCAAGGTTCTCACCTGCCTCAACAGCGGGACGGGTTAATATAATACGCTTAATCTCTTTATTTTTAAGCGCCCTTACAGCTAAGGCAACGGCGGTGTAGGTTTTACCGGTACCGGCCGGGCCAATGGCAAATAGTATATCGCTTTTATTTATACTCTCAACCATTTTGTGTTGGTTGGCGGTACGCGCCTTCACCATCACACCATTGGGTCCAAAAACAATTACATCTCCGGTGGTTGATTTATCTACACTCTCGGGTGCGGGTGAGCTTTCAACCTTTGAGCCCAATATCCTTTCAATATCGGTGATGTTTAAATTATCGTAACGCTCAACGTGTTGCAACGGGTGTTTAAA
>CAMLFI010000189.1 GCA_946479225.1 uncultured Mucilaginibacter sp.
AAATCAAAATGGCTACTCAGCTAAAAAATTTATCAGATTTTTCAGGAACAACCATACCATCTGCGGCTCCTTTCAGCTTTGCTATAATTGCTGCAGAGTGGAATGCCGAAGTTACGCTGGCGCTTTATAACGGCGCTTACCAGGCATTAGTTGATAATGGCGCTTTTGCTGAAAACATACAATCGCATTGGGTGCCCGGAAGTTTTGAACTGACAGCTGCTGCCGACATGGTTTTGAAGGCAACCGAGGCAGACGCGGTGATATGTTTAGGTTGTGTAATACAAGGCGAAACCAGGCATTTTGATTTTATTTGCGATGCTGTAGCAAACGGATTGAGTAATGTTGCTATTAAATACACAAAACCTGTTATATTTGGAGTGCTCACCCCCGATAATCAGCAACAAGCTATTGACCGCGCGGGTGGCAAACACGGTAACAAAGGCGTAGAAGCAGCAGTAACCGCAATTAAAATGGCCGCGCTTGGTAAAACTTTAGGCACATAAATTGCGTAGAAAAAAAGAAAAACCAACAATGAAAAGAATTGCTTACACATTATTAATTGTGGTTGCCCTTGGCGCATTATCTTCCTGCTCAAACAGATTGTGCCCGGCTTATAGCTCATACCCTCGCGGCGGCCGCAGATAAATAATCCACCTTTATTCCCTTTCATAGTTTGCAAAGCGTCGAATGTTTGACTTTGCAATTACCGAGAACAATTTGCCCGTATCTATCTTTGTAACATATGAATTGGATACAATTGGAATCGCCGGAACAGCTAAATCAAATAAAACAACAACAAGGTTACGCGCTTATTTTTAAACACAGCACGCGCTGCTCCATCAGTATGATGGCGAAAAGGCGCTTTGAGTTAGATGGGGACGTTCTCCCCGCCGATATGCCTTTATACTTTCTTGATCTTATCCGCCACCGCGAGATCTCTAACCAGGTGGCTCAAATATTCCAGGTTCACCATGAATCCCCTCAATTATTGCTGATCAAAGACGGCGAATGTATTCTTGATCAATCGCACGGTTCTATATCGGTTGAGGAAGCGGTTGGCGAAATTGGGAATTAAAATCCTCAATCATATCTAGCTTTAAGTCAACGCCTTGGCCTACCAGCCAAAGTTAATTGTTTTTTTTACGTCGGGATGAAGGCTGATAGCTACCGGACACGTCGTAGCAGCCAGCTCCAAAATTTTCACTTCTTTTTCTGAATAAATTTTCGGGAATTGCAGGTTCACAATAACCTCTGCAACGCGACGCGGATTTGGGGCCATTATTTTTGTTACCTCGGCGGTGGTATTGTCTATATCAATTCCGTGTGTGTCTGCTGCTATAGCCATTGTGGTAAGTATGCAGCCTGCCAGCGACTCAGCCAGCAGATCAGTTGGCGAAAAAGCCTCGCCTTTGCCCTTGTTATCAACGGGAGCGTCGGTTAATATCGTTGTGCCAGATTGTAAATGTGTAGCCTCGGTTCTTAGTCCGCCAAGGTAGGTAGTTTTAATAGTTGCCATAACAGGTGTCAGAGGCCATTTATCCTCCCCATCAAATTTAAGCATAGTATTGCATATGTTGAAATGAACCGACGGTATTAGTTTCCGGGTTGAAAAAAATTTAAAAGCCGCTTCTAATACCGATATCATTTAGCATTATTGTAACGGCACTACAGGCAAAACCGTCTAAGGCATAAAATATATCACTATAATTAAATGGACATTTTACATTCGCTTTTAGGCGAAGACATACAAGCGGGACTGCTTATTATTTTAAATCTTATTATAATTGAAAGTCTTTTATCGGTTGATAATGCGGCCGTACTGGCAACAATGGTGCTTGAACTGCCTAAAGACCAACGCAGTAAAGCACTTAAATACGGCATCATTGGCGCATATGTATTTAGGGGGATATGCCTTTTGTTGGCCTCGTGGCTGGTAAAAATCTGGTGGTTAAAGCCCTTGGGCGGACTGTACCTGCTTTATCTGGCGTTCAGCTATTTCAAAAACAAGTCAGCTGAAAAAGGTGGAGATGAGAAGGTAAATAAAGAGGAAAGCTGGTTATACAAATCAACCGTCGGATTGATAGGGCCGTTTTGGGCAACAGTAGCTTTGGTTGAACTGATGGACCTGGCATTTTCTATTGACAACGTTTTTGCGGCCGTTGCTTTTACAGATCACGTGTTCCTGATTTACACCGGCGTGTTCATTGGCATATTGGCTATGCGTTTTGTAGCCCAGGCTTTTGTAAAGCTGATGGAGAAATTTACTTTTTTAGAAGCCATTGCATTTATTGTTATAGGTGTGTTGGGCCTTAAATTGTCCTCATCCTTATATACTCATTTTTATCCCGATACCGTAGTCGCGCATGCTATTGAGGGCGAGCAAACGGATATGTATGTGTCTGTGTTTACGGTAGGTATCTTTATAGTGCCTGTGCTATCGTCGCTACTGTTTAATTTCCCTAAAAAGAATATAATGGAGCCGGAAGTTGCCGAGGCGGCAGAGGATGTGTTGGATAAGAGTTAACTTTCTCAACTTTTCCTGCTAAATTTATACCATAATCCCTTACCTATGGATAAAGTTAGCGCAGCCTGGCTGCAAAGTATTGATGCCCTTAAAGATGTGCCCGTTGAACAACTGCAATGGTTCCTGGATCATAGCGATCAATTAACGCTTCAACCGGGCGACCGCGTTTTTATACCTAACGACCCAATTAAAGGCACTTACATCGTTATTGAAGGAAGCTTCCGTTTATGTATGCCGCAAGGTAAAGAAATGCGTGAGATTGCCGTGTTTGAGTCGCAGGATATTACCGGTCACTTACCATTCTCGCGCGGAAAGATCACAACAGGTAACGCCGAAGTTGTAGAAGCGTTAACTTTTCTGTTCTTCCCGATAAAATACGAGGATACCATGATCCGTAGTCACTTTGAGCTGACGCAGGCCCTGGTGCATGTTATGGCTAACCGCATTCGTACTTTCACAGCGCTACAACAGCAAAACGAAAAGATGATGGCGCTGGGTAAACTATCTGCCGGCCTGGCGCACGAGCTTAATAATCCGGCATCGGCAGTGGTGCGAGGTTCAGCATCGCTTTTAAAACACCTAAAATTGGTGCCCGATGCCTTTAAACGCGTAATGGCCCTCAAGCTCAGTGTTGATGATGTAACTTATGTAAGCGACAAGCTTTTCTCAGTTGTGTGTAAGGATGAAAAGCCCACGCTAAGCATGATGGATCGCTCTGAAAAGGAAGATGATGTGTTGGATTGGCTGGACGATCACACGGTAGAGAACAGTCAGGAAATAGCAGAAAATCTGGTAGATTTTGGTTTTTCTGTTGCCGACCTAGATGATTTTAAAAAACATATTCCGGAAGAGGCGCTGTCGTCGGTGTTTGGGTGGATCAATAACAACTTGGTCACCGAAAAAATGGTGATCGATATTGAAGAAGCCTCGCGCCGCATTGCTGAATTAGTTGGCGCCGTCAAAACCTTCACCCACATGGACCAGGGCCACGGCAAGCAATACGCTGATATCCACAACGGAATACGTAATACGCTCACCATGCTTCAGCATAAAATAAAACAGAGCGGTGTTAAGGTAGAAGAGCTTTTTGATACCACCCTGCCGCAGGTAAATGCCATGATAGGCGAGCTGAACCAGGTGTGGACCAACCTGATTGATAACGCGCTTGATGCAATGGAAGCAGGCGGCAAAGGTGTGCTGCAAATCAAAACCGGCAGAGCTAAAGAGTGCGTGCAGGTTTGCATAATAGATAATGGCCCCGGCATTCCCGAAGATATTAAAAGCCGCATTTTTGATCCGTTTTTTACCACCAAGGAGGCAGGCAAGGGTACCGGCCTGGGTTTGGACGTGGTGACCAACATAGTAAAACAACACAACGGAAAGATCAAGGTGGAATCAGAGCCCGGGCGCACAGCTTTTATTGTAGAATTTCCGTTTAATGGTTAAATCCCCTATTTGTATCTTTATACCACAATGAGTTTACCTATCATATTTTGTATTGACGACGACGCCCAGGTACTGCGGGCCATTACGCGCGATCTGAAAAGCCGCTACCGCGAGGGATATCGCATTCTGAGTACTACCAATATACAGGAGGCTTTGGATAGCCTGCTTGATCTGAGCAACAAAGGTGAAAGCATCGCCCTGTTTATTTCTGACCAACGTATGCCCGATATGCCGGGTGTAGATTTTCTGGCCAAGGCGCTTAAGTTCTTCCCCGAAGCTAAACGTGTTTTATTAACCGCTTATGCGGATAAGGACGCCGCCATCCAAGCCATCAACGCCGTTAAGCTAGATTATTACCTAATAAAACCCTGGGATCCACCCGAAGAAAAACTGTTCCCCGTTATTGATGATTTGCTGGATAACTGGCAATGCGATTACCACCCCGTGTTTAAAGGCATCAAAGTGATCGGCTATCAGTATTCCCAACGCTCGCATGAGATTAAGGATTTTTTGGCAGGCAACCTGGTGCCTTACCAATGGATGGACGTGCAGTCTGAAAAAGAAGCCGAAAAGCTATTGCAACACAACAACCTTTCAACCAACGACCTGCCGGTGGTTTTTTTAGAGGATGGCAAATATTTGGTTAATCCCGGTATTGTGGAGATAGCCGACAGGATAGGCCTTAACCCTCAGATCCAAAGGCAGGATATTTATGATGTGGTTATTATAGGCGCGGGTCCCGCGGGTTTGGCAGCCGGTGTTTATGGGGCATCCGAAGGATTAAAGACTTTGCTGATCGAACGTCGCGCTCCCGGTGGACAGGCGGGCACCAGCTCACGTATTGAGAACTATCTCGGCTTCCCTACCGGCTTAAGCGGTGCAGAACTTACCCGCCGTGCCATGACACAGGCCGCACGTTTAGGCACTGAGTTCCTTTCGCCGCAGACTGTAAGCTCTATACAGCATAAAGATGGTTATAAGCGTATTCAATTGGAGGATGCCGAAGATATAGTAACCCGCAGCGTGGTCATCACAACAGGGGTTGATTACCGCAAGCTGGAAACGCCCGGCATGAGCCAGTTTACCGGCGCGGGCATCTACTACGGCGCCGCCATGACGGAGGCTACCGCCTGTAAAGACAAAGAAGTGTATGTTGTTGGCGGCGGCAATTCTGCCGGGCAGGCGGCTATGTACCTGTCTAAGTTTGCTAAGAATGTTTACATCCTTATCCGTAAGGACAGTTTGGGCTATACCATGTCGGCTTATTTGATTGACCAGATTGCCGGTGAAAGCAACATCCATGTAATGCCTAAAACGGAGATTACCCAGGCTTATGGCTCGGAGCGGTTGGAACATTTGGATATCCGCGACCTGGCAACGGGCGAGGTCACCCAAAAAACAGCTGATGCCCTTTACATCTTCATCGGCGCGAAGCCATTTACTGATTGGCTGGGCATCGACATCATCAAAGACGATAAAGGCTTTATTGAAACCGGTCGCGACCTTAAACTGAATGGCGAATTTGATAAGATCTGGAAGCAAAAGCGCGACCCTTACCTGCTGGAAACCAGCTGCCCGGGTGTGTTTGCCGCGGGCGATGTTCGTGCCGGGGCCATGAACCGGGTGGCATCAGCCGTGGGCGAGGGCTCAATGGCGATTAGTTTTGTACATAAATATTTAGCGGAGGTAAAATAATGGAACAACCCGAAGCATGCACGCATATAACCAGCCTTACCGAA
>CAMLFI010000190.1 GCA_946479225.1 uncultured Mucilaginibacter sp.
CCAGGGCATATCAAACTTAACCGCCCTAAGCTGCATTTGCGGCGAGCCCTTGCTTACCTTTATCGCTTGAAGTTTAACTCCATTAGCCAGGTCCTCTGCAACCGATAACGCTCCATACACAACGCCCGTTCCATCGCCACCGGCAATGCTTATAGTTTTGCCTTGCGGGGTAACGCTATACCCCTCTTTGCCCAATTGGCTATTTAATTTGATTGAAACGGTATATCCACCCGATCCTGTCACATACTTTTTGGCACTAAGAACTTTTTGTAAACGCCCCGCAGCATATGCAGCTTGTGGCCACGCTTTATCAAAAACGAGTTTTACATTTTGAGCAAAGCTGTAGCCAACACTTGCAGTTAAAACTAACGCGCAGATAAACTTCTTCATAAAACTGGTTTGCAGTGTTCTTTATCGGGTAGTGCAAATTAGGGATAATTTTTAAAAAGTTCGGGCTAACTCTTTAATTGGGTGAAAGTCGCCGAGCCGCCGGTTCAAGCGTTCACTTGAACCAAGCCACTGTCAAAGTTTGCAATTTCGACAACAGCGAATCAAACTAAACTCACAAAACAACCCGAAAAGTGAGGTTTACCCTCGCTTTCATGGGTTTGTTGGATTTGGCAATGCGATGTTCCCAATGTTCCTGCAAACCTGCTTTCATTAATAAGAATGAACCATGCTCCAGTCTTACGGAATAATGCTCGTTATGGTCAGATTTATTACGAATATCAAAACTGCGCACCTGCCCGAAACTTACCGACGCGATGATCGGGTTTTTGCCTAATACGCTTTCTCTATCGCTGTGCCAGGCTACCGAATCATTGCCATCCCTATAATAATTTAACAATACACTATTAAATTTGATACCCGCTAAAGGTTCAACCAGTGATTGTATATATAATAATTCCGGCGTCCAAGGGTTTGGTGTTGAAATAGTACCCGGTACAGAATAATCGGTACCAAAATCGCCGTGCCATGACGTTAATCTTGGCGTTAAATACTCCTTGTCCCACATTTTTTGGATGCTTTGCTTCCACGGCATTTCATTAATAAACTTTTGCAGCAACTCGTTACTCGTCTGCTCATCAATAAAACCCGCATGATACTCCAATAGCTCTTCCGGTAATCCCTTGCTCTGACCCGCCTCCGCGAAAAAACTCAACTGCTCCATAAAACCTCCATATTGTGCTGAATAAACCTGCCCAATTGTTCCTGCTCCGCAACCGTTAAATTATCCCCATCATAGATCCAGTAACCCTGCTCATCAAACAAAATTCGCCCTAAAGAGTCGGCTTCGAAAGCCGTATATAAATCATATACCAACGCCGCATCGTCGCATTGGGTATCGTGAATAACACTTACAACCTCGTCGGGCCCATTCTTTCGTTTTATCCAGGCATTCATAAAACAAATATAAAAACATTTTAACAAATGCTAAAAATATTAGTATTTATTTACTTGGCCACTCGGTATTGTATTTGTTATTTAATCAGTTTAAATTGCAACTAAAACCTAAGTTATATTAACTCTAATCGGCCGGTGTACGCGGGCTTTGACAAAAAACCATGAAAAAAGCCCTGCTCTTTATCGCTTTTACCACCTTCAGTAGTGTTTATGCACAAAAGCTGCCTAATGTTCAAAAAGCAAGCGTTTGGGCTCCCCCAAGCATCAAAATTGACGGCAAAGCACCAGAATGGCAAGACAAATACGAGGCTTACAATAACGCCACAGATATTAATTATACCTTATCTAATGACGATAAAAACCTTTATCTGGTAATAAAGGCTACACATAAACTTGTTATTGGGGGAAAAATTTTAGCTGGCGGCATCAGCTTTACCGTCAACCATACACTGAGCAAAAAAGATGCTACCGCGATAACTGTTACTTACCCTTTGGCTCAGGGTACGGACCGTGGGGTATTGAGCGAGTTGTTTTATGGCGCTGCCGGGATGATGAGCAGTAATTCAGGTGGTGGTAATTCGCTTGACCGTTTGAACAAGACTTTTACTGAAAAATCAAAGTACATTGGCATTGCAGGTATTAAAAGCGTTACTGAAAACGAGATCCCAATTTATAACAACCTCGATATTAAGGTAGCTGCTGCATTCCATGCGCCTGCCATTTACGTCTATGAATTGGCCATCCCTTTAGCATTACTGGCATTACCTGAGTTCGGCTCACAAGAGTTTAGCTATCATATTAAATTAAATGTTTCCCCTCGCGCGGGGGCGCCCATAGCGCCTGCATATTCAAATCGTCCGCCAGAACCAGCCCTTGATCCGACTTCTAGTACCCCAACTGATTTTTGGGGTGTGTATACCTTAGCAAAAAAGCCATAATAATTAAAGTAAGATCTCACTAATGTTAGCCAAAGTACTTTACAAAATTGCATTTATAGTCCTGCTTTTGCTGCCTGTGCATTTGTTTGCGCAGGTAATTAAGGGCAGGGTTACCGATGAGATAACCGGTAAACTGCTGCAGAACGTTAGCGTTTACTTAAACGGCACCTACCAGGGAACAACAACTGATAGCCTGGGAAATTTTATATTAAACAATACTTTAAAAACCAGTGCCGCAATTATTATAAGTTATGTAGGCTATCAAGAGCAAAGAATTAACGACTATACCGAAGTTTTAAAAATTGCTTTAAAGCGTAAAGCAATAGCATTAAAAGAGGTAGTAATTGAGCCCGATGATTATATAAGCCGCGCCAAGGCCATGCGGATATTTTTAGATGAATTTATTGGGTATAGCAATTGCGTGATCAATAATCCCGATGATATATATTTTCATTACAATAAAAAGAAAGACCGCCTTATTGCCGGTGCCGATAAGCCTTTGCTGATAAACAATAAAATGCTGGGCTATACGGTTACTTACTTTTTAAATGATTTTAGACGCACGCCCACGCAAACCACTTATAAAGGCAACTACTTTTTTTCAGAGGATACCGCCCGACTATCCGCTAAAAAGGTTAAACAAATAATGCAGGCAAGGGATAAGGCTTATTATGGATCAAGGATGCATTTTATACGCGCTTTGTGGGCAAATGAATTAGATAAAAATAGCTTTTCGATATATGCAAAATTGAAGGGTGTTATTCACTACGATCACACCTATGCTCAATCTGAACTTAATGCCCTCTCATATAACCGGATAATAGAAAATATTGAAGGAAAAAAATTTGTATTTCTGGGTAAAGCCGAAGTAGATGAAATAAAGTTTGACAAGGATGGAGTATATATCATTTACAGCACTGACACAAGAATCTTTCACTCATTTATGCGGCAGAAAAGTGGAATGGATGGGGTTATTATTGACAGTAATGGCTACCATGATGAAGGCCTGCAGTGGGATGGCACTTTTGGGATAGCACGGGTTGGCGAATTATTGCCTTACGAATTTCAGCCGGCAGAATAACGGATAACATGAAACTAACCGCGCTGTCTGAAGTTTGTAGCATCGGACTAGTATGCATGTAGTTTGCAACTACAGAACGCAATCTTTTTTAGTCAGCCCCAGCGCAATTGCTTGCTATTTAACACCTAAACATTATATTTATACTGTGGCACCCAATGCTGATAATGTAAGCGTGGATGCTTGAATTGGCGGGTATGAGATGGATTAATAATTAAGTATACAACTAATTTCAAGAATTTATGTGGTCCAGGGGTTTCGTTTTGTTTGGGATTATTCCACCAGTCGTTATAACTGCGTTGGTGATTATACTCGTTATAAGCATTAGGAAAAAAAAGATGGTAGGTATAATTATATCATCACTCATGCTGTCAGCAATAATTTTTGTCCTTGCTGCAATAATGTATGCCGTTGCATATACTATGTAATAGTTTCCTAAACGCAGTCCATTCGCCCACTGGTCGAAAGCCCGATACTAGCTGATAGTAGTACAACTGCCGATTGTTATTCCGTCCGCCAGCCTTGCGGCAAGCCTTTTGTTGTGCCGTCGTACCTTAATTACATAGTCAAATTATTCGCTGCATTAAAGGAATTTTACGAATTAGCCCAACAAGCATGTAGGAAAATACAATACTTAAAATGCAGGCTATAATATATTTGATAGTTGGGTTAAGCGTTAAAGATTCCAACATAATAGTAACACCAACTACAACTGCAGAATGGAAAATATAAACGCCGTATCTATTTTCTCTCATTATTGATAATATAAAATTTGTGAAGTTGAGTTTTTTCTTAAAAAGATGAAGAAAAAAGCCAGAGAAACCAATACACAAAAAGACTTGTGCAAATGAAAGAGAAACAGATTCCCAGCTAAGGCCCATAAATTTATTAACCAGAGACGGATGATTTGTAAGAAGATAAATAATCACACAAAAGTAAGTGGCTGAAATAAGTGAGACAGGGAACCATGTTATTGCCACCTTTCTGGAAAGATCATCAAGCCAATGCTTTCTGTATACTAATAATCCGATTGCATACATGAAAATGTAAGGAGTGATATTGGAAAACTCTATGCCGATAAAATTTTGTCCAAGCGGAAAAAATTGTCGCACCAGTATTGTAACACCACTACATAGAACAATAATCGTCAATATATTTACATGTGTGGGGGTATTATCAGATAGACATTTTGAAATAGAAAAATGAGGTTTTATAAATTTCCAATAGCATATATATACTAACTCAAAAGTTATCAAAACCAGAATAAACCACGCATGAGAGGTATATGGTTTAGCATTTTGTTGTAATACATAACTAAACCATGATAGTTGAGTTGTACTGTTATGGATTTCAATGTAATATAAAATGCTTGGGGCAAGAATAATCATTACAAATAACAACGGTACAACCAGGCGTATTAATCTTGCTTTAATAAATTTGGATATGCCTTTTTTCTCTAATGAATGGATTGTTAAAAAAGCGGAAATGAAAAAGAAAAGGCTCATTGAAAATGATGCCTCTATTCCGGTTAATGCCGAAAGGAAAATTTGAATTGTGCCAGGTAGTTTTTCAGATGTAACATAGCACCAGCCGCCCATTGTGCCATAACCAATACTAACATGATGGAGTACAACCAGAACAGATAAGAATACCATAAGGTTATCTAAATAATAAAGTCGCTTCATCTGCTACATTTAATTTGGCATTATTAATAAAGTCTTGATAGAGAATTGGTATGTATGCGGCACAAAACGGGATTGGCGCAGTTTTACAGTTAGGCACCTTAAAGGTAGGATTGTTACAAGTCTTTTTCAAATTATCCGTTGTCCGAAGTTTATAACTTCGGACGACTATGCATGTAGTTTGCAACTACAGTGCGCTAATTTAACCCGCCGTTACCAAAGCCCTTTCCCCCTTCTCCAACCGCTTAACCATCCTAAACACCGTAGCGAGCGAAACCTTCGTTTGCTCGGCTATGCTACGGAAACTTACACCCTGCTTATGCAAGCGCGCCACCATTTCTTCGGTATAACGGCGCTGATCTTCGGAGTAATGCAGCAGGTGGGCTGCTTCGTTATCAAAACCCTCCACCTCAAATTGCAAAAAGTTGCCCGGCTTTGTTATGCGGCACAGGCATACATTGGCAGCTCCGTAATATTCATTACCGCTGCGCTGCTTTATTTGCTTAATGTAGCGCTGTCCGCTGGTAGTTTTACTTTCGCCCAGGGCAAAGGCGCTGTCGGCAAAATTGATCAGCATTTTACTGCCCTGCAGATCGT
>CAMLFI010000191.1 GCA_946479225.1 uncultured Mucilaginibacter sp.
TCCGCCGCGCGCTCCGCGCCCCGGCGCGCCAGATCGCCGACAATGCCGGCGAGGAAAGTGGTTTACAAAAATGATTTTTGATCTTCTTGTAACAAAAAAGCCTGATACAGGTATCAGGCTTTAAGTGGAGAATATCGGAGTCGAACCGATGACCTCTTGCATGCCATGCAAGCGCTCTAGCCAGCTGAGCTAATCCCCCGTTGCGGATGGCAAAAGTAGTAAAAAGTTAAACAATAGCAATAATATTTATGTCTTCAAATACCGTCGGAGCGAGACGGCCAAATGTGTGGTTCGAATTGCAAACAGCGAGGCGCTTGCTTCAGACAAGCTTATTCTTTCCTAATACTTAATATCTTTTTTTGCCTTTTTTCGCGTCTATTGTAATACACGTTCCTTTTAAATCAAGTTAATGCTTTTTTTAGGTTAGAAACCGGGAGATTTTACCTATTTTCGATTCATTGTGACAAAAACCGGCGTTAAGGCTCGGATTTTTGTTGCTTATGAAAAACAAGTTGTTGGCAAAGTTATTTTCCGATGGATATCGCTGTAACTTTTCCTGTTTCTGATAGACAGATGTGCCGGGGAGGGAGTGGGCGTACGCCGTTTCGTACCTGATTCAATGGTCGGGGACAATGGTTTGCGGTGTCAGGGTATCTCGTTCTATGAAAATTGCTATTCTATGAAGAGTTTTCTACTTACCTGTTTTATTTTAATACTATCGGTTACCGGTTTTAGCCAGGCCCTTGATGGAAGCATTACGCCATCAAGCCCGGCCATTTGCTCGGGCGCGGCAGTTGTATTAACAGCCAATGGCTCCGGCGGAACCCCCGGTTACACCTATTTTTGGATCACTACCGGCGAAAACACGCAAAGCATAACAATAACAACAGCACGTACTTACACCGTTCGCATAACAGATCAGGCAGGGGCTTCAAAAGATATTAGTATAAATATTGCAGCTAATGTTACTCCGCAAGCACCAACCGCAGGCAACACAGGCGGGCCGGTATGTTATAATTCGTCGGCAAGGCTTGAGGCCACTGCGCCGGCGGGCGCTATTTTTAATTGGTATGCAGACCCGCAGGGCGGCATTCCGCTGGCTACCGGCGCTGTTTTTAACACTCCCCCCATCACGTCGCAGTCTACTATATATTATGTAGAGGCAACTGTTAATGGATGCGTAAGCACACGTACGGGTGTTGCTGTGCCGCTGGCTGCTAATCCTACTCCTGTTAGCGCAACTATATGCGCCAACGGTGTAGCTGTTTTAAAAGCTACCGGAGCAAGTAATTACCGTTGGTGGGATGCTGCGGCAGGCGGCGCACAGGTTGGCAGTGGCGACACATTCACAACCCCTATACTCACACAAACAACAACCTATTATGTTGAAGGGATAACCGCCTCGGGCTGTACAACAGAGCGCGTACCTGTTGTGGCTTCAGTTACACCGGCGCCGGCGGCACCCACAGTAGCCTCTGCCATGTATAACATTTGTATAAATAGCCGGGCTACCTTACAGGCTACGGGCCCGGGTGGCGTGCTGTTTGATTGGTTTGATGTGGCCCAGGGAGGGGTGGCGCTCATTACAAGCCCTGATTATACCACCCCTGTTCTTACAGCTAACAAAACCTATTGGGTGCAATCCAGGATTAACGATTGTATTGGGCCGCGCACGCAGGTTGAGGTTATTGTAAGCACCGTTCCGCCCGCGCCGCAAGGCACCAGCGACGGGCCGGTTTGTGTTGGCTCCAGCGCTACATTGCGCGTCACTAATCCTTCTGCCGGCATGAGCTATCAGTGGTTTGAGTCGGCCTCGTCATCCGCGCCTTTATTTACCGGAACAGTTTTTCCAACGCCGGCCTTATCAGGCGCTACCACCTTTTATTTACGCGCGGTAAACGGGCCATGCACCAGCGAAGCCGCTCCTGTTGAAGCCACTATTTTGCCTGTTATTGAAAAGCCCACCGTTTCCGGCTCCACACTTATTTGTTCGCGGAGTACTACGGAGCTCAACATCAACCAGCCTAACAGCAATTATACTTATGAGTGGTTCGATACCGAGAATGGTGTTACACCTATTTATACGGGCGTGTCTTTCATCTCGTCATCTGTTAATAATAATACAACTTTTTATGTGCAAGCCAGGTCCGGCAATTGTACCAGTGCCCGCACCGCTGTTGCAATTACTTTATTACCCTTGCCGCCCCAACCCACAGTTACGCCTGTTGCGGCTATCTGTTATAATACAACAGCAACGCTTGCAGCAGACAATGGCACGCTCTACAGATGGTATACAGCTCAAACGGGTGGCGTATCTATATCATCCGACCGGGTTTTTACTACCGGCGCATTAACCGCTACTACCAC
The DNA here is from genome assembly GCA_946479225.1 of uncultured Mucilaginibacter sp. Next base: position 2,368 of record CAMLFI010000191.1, read on the forward strand.
ATTTTATGTTTCTAATCTTGTAGATGGATGCGAAAGCGACCGAACCGCTATCACCGTAACCGTTAACCCGGCAACACCGCCTCCGGTGGTTGATGATCCCGGCCCTGCGGTTTGCCGCGGCACTACTATTACTTTACACGCCCATTCTTCCGGTGGGGTTTTACAATGGTTTTCAGTCCCCACGGGCGGCAACCAGGTATTTCAAGGGCCAGACTATCCGGTAACAGTTAATAACACCACAACCTTTTATGTTCAGGAAGTTAGTGGTGCATGTATCAGCAACCGCACCGCTGTTACCGTACAGGTTATCCCATACACCGCTACGCAGTTTGCGTATAGCGCAGGGACTTACTGTACCTCAAGCGGACCTCAGACACCAACTATATATGTTACGGGAGGTAGTTTTTCCGGTAGTGCAGGACTAAGTATTAATCCGACCACGGGTACAATAAACATTGCTTCAACCCCGGCAGGCAAATACACCGTTTCATACACCACCAACAACGGGTGCAGCATCGCCACTACTGCATCAATAACTATTACCAATACCGCGGATGCTACGTTTACTTACAGCGCCGCAACTTTTTGCCAGGGGGGCGCCAATCCAAGGCCTCAATTTACGCTTACATCCAGCGGCGGGGTGTTTTCGGCAAACTTGCCGGGCATTTCTATTAATCCAAGCACCGGCGAAATAGACCTTTCAGCAAGTCAGCCTGGTAATTATATTATTAGCAACACTGTTGATCTAAACCCCATCTGCAACAGCGCTGATACAAAAACCTTTCCGGTTACCATACAGGCAAGTGTAGTTCCCAATGCTGGCAGCGATCGTTACGCCGCCAGGGCTCCGTATACCTTGTCGGGTTCTGCTCCCGGTGCCACCACCGTAACGTGGTCAACCACCAATGGCCTGGGTACGTTTACAAACCCTAACAGTCTTAACAATGCGATATATACACCTAATGCCGCTGATAATGCGGTAACATTCATATTATCGGCAAACGATGGAGGGCCCTGCGGCCCCCAAACAGCGCGGGTGACCGTAACTTTTATAAACAGCCCGACTGCACCGATTACCACAACCGACACCGTTTGTGTAGGCACTGCCGCTACCTTAACTGCCTTTGCTACAGGAGCAACTTCTTACCAGTGGTTTGATGTAGCTACCAATGGCAGCGTTTTACATACCGGTGCCAATTATACTACCGCAGCATTAAATACGGTTGGCGTTGTAAAATACTGGGTATCAGCGCAGACAAATGGGGTTAGTGGCCCGCGAACAGAGGTTGATGTACTGGTAAAAAGCCCCCCGGGTGCCATTCAGGTTACAGGCGATACAGAGATTTGCAGCGGCACCTCATCACTCCTGGTAGCAGCAAGCACAAACGCGACTGCATACAAGTGGTTTAATGCTGATATGTTCCCGGTAGCGACAGGTAATACACTTAGCGTGCCGGTGTTTACAAATACCAGCTATTTTGTGCAGGCTGAAGCCGGTGGCTGCCTAAGCCCGATGTTTGAAGTGAAATTAACTGTTAAACAGGCACCGCGGGTGGTAAGTGACGCATCGGGTGAAATTTGCAGTGGCACCGCGCAAAACTATTTAATTAAAGCAGATCTGACCGGAACTACCTTTACATGGACGCGGGCCGCAAAAGCAGCCATTAACAACAATCAGCCGGCCTCGGGCTCGGGTGATAATATAACTGAGGTGTTGGTTAACTCAACACCTAATTTACAAACAGTAACCTATGTAATTACCCCCACCTCGCCTAATGGTTGTTCGGGCACGCCGTTTAATTATACGGTTACGGTTAACCCTATCCCCGTTTTAACAAGCGCGGCGCAGGTAACCGTATGTAATGAAACCCAGGTGAATTACACTCCTTCATTTAATCCGGGGGTAACTGCTTTTAGCTGGAGCCGGGACGCTGTGGCGGGGATATCGAACATTAGCATTGCAGACCAAGCCTCGCTTACCATTCGCGAAGCGTTAAATAACACTACAAATGCGCCGGTAATTGCAACATACCGTTTTACCGTTACCACCGCCAACGGCTGCACAACTACTATTCAGTTCCCCGTTACTGTTAATCCATCTGTTACCATCACCAGTGAGGATTTTACACTGGCCTGCTCTAACGTGCCCTTTGTATATCAGATCGCTTCTAATGTATCAGGAGCAACTTACGACTGGAAGCGTCCGGCGGTTGGAAACAATCCGGCGAGATCCGTCACCGGTGTTACTTCAATAAATGAAACACTTATAAACAACACCGGGCAACAATTGGATGTTTATTACGTGATAACACCTTTTTACAATGGTTGTTCCAGTCAGCCATTTACGTACCACGCCATTTTTAACCCGCAGCCTGTAAAGCCGATGTTAAACGTAAATACCCCCATTTGCGAAGGCAATACGCTGGTATTACAAACTGACGCGGTAGCCGGAGCCACCTATACATGGACCCTGCCCGACGGCTCCTCTTCCAGCACGCAGGCCCCGGTACTTAATATCAATAATGTCACCCCGGCCCATGCAGGTACTTACTCGCTTACCGTTACAGTAAACGGCTGCTCAAGCGAGGCGGGTACTAATACTGTGGTTGTAAACAGAAAACCTACTGCCAATGCCGGTCCCGACCAAAGCCAATGCCCTACAACAACGGTGGTTAACCTTAACGGCGAAACGCGCGGCGGTGTTAGTGGCGGCCCCATCTCAGGCGTATGGACAACTGCCGGAACCGGCACGTTTTCGGCGATAAATGACATGCGGGCTAAGTACTTCCCCTCTGATCAGGACAGGGCAAATGGTTCTGTTACGCTTACGCTTACGTCTGCAAGCCCGGACGACTGTACACCTGCGGTTGATCAAGTGCTAATTACGTTTGCTTTGTTAAAGATAGCGGATGCGGGTTTAGACCAAACGACATGCCTAAACGCAAACGTAGCCGTTTCCGGAACGATAGCGCCTGGAAAGGGAAGTGCGCAGTGGACATCCTCCGGAACCGGTACATTTGATGCGCCAAATCAAAGCGCTACCGTATATCATCCCAGCGCGGCCGATTTTGCAGCCGGATCGGTTACGCTTAAATTAACAGCATCAGCCCCCGGGGCGTGCGACCTGCCCGACGATGACCTCGTAATTGCTTTTGCGCCGGCGGTAACCGTTACTGCTGATGCAAGCCCTTTAAGGTATATATTTAAAGGCGAAACAATAACACTGCATCCCACCGTAAGCGATGAAAACGTGACCTACCTCTGGACGCCCGCCACCGGCTTAGACGATGCTACGGCGAAAAACCCGGTTGTTACAGGCGGCGACA
>CAMLFI010000192.1 GCA_946479225.1 uncultured Mucilaginibacter sp.
GTTTATATTTGCGGCTGAAAAACATCATACTTTAATATACGATGAGAGAAATACAGTTCAGAGAAGCGCTTCGCGAAGCAATGCAGGAAGAAATGCGCAAGGATGAAAACATATACCTGATGGGCGAAGAGGTTGCCGAATATAACGGCGCCTACAAAGTTAGCCAGGGTATGCTGGATGAGTTTGGCGCTAAACGTGTTATTGATACGCCTATTTCTGAATTAGGATTTGCCGGTATAGGCATCGGCTCGGCCATGAATGGTTTAAAGCCCATCATCGAGTTCATGACCTTCAACTTCTCTTTGGTTGCTATAGACCAAGTGATAAACGGCGCTGCCAAGATCATGTCAATGAGCGGCGGTCAGTTTTCTGTGCCAATCGTGTTCCGTGGCCCTACAGGCAACGCGGGTATGCTAAGCTCACAACACAGTCAGTGTTTCGAGAACTGGTATGCTAACTGCCCCGGTTTAAAAGTGGTTGTACCATCAAACCCTGCAGATGCAAAAGGCTTGTTAAAATCATGTATCATTGATCCTGATCCTTGTATCTTCATGGAATCAGAGTTAATGTATGGCGATAAAGGACCTGTTCCTGAAGAGACTTATTATATTGAGATAGGTAAAGCAGCCGTAACCAAACAAGGTACAGACGTTACTTTGGTAGGTTTTGGTAAAATAATGAAGGTGGTTAACGCTGCCGCTGCCGAACTGGAAAAAGAAGGCATCAGCGCAGAGGTTATAGATTTACGCACCGTTCGCCCTATTGATTACCCGACCGTTATTGAGTCGGTAAAAAAAACCAACCGTTTGGTATTGGTTGAAGAAAGCTGGCCTTTAGGCTCAATAGCTACGGAAATAGCATTTAAAGTACAAAAAGACGCGTTTGATTACCTTGACGCGCCAATACTACGCATTATGGGCGGCGACGTGCCGTTGCCATACGCGCCAACACTAATACAAGAGTATCTGCCAAACGCCGAAAGGGTTGTAAAAGCAGTGAAAGAAGTAATGTACGTTACTAAATAACAGAAAACGCCCCGATCAGGGGCGTTTTCTGTTATACGTCTATTCTGAACGATTAATTAGGAATGTTCGATAAATTGAAAGAAGTGGGGGGACGTGCGATTCCTTCCTCGGGGAAGGTGTAGGAAGGGGTTAATTGGACTTTTTATTCCTACGTAAAACCCCTACCCGCCAGCACACGGTCAGCCGCACCCTTCCCCAAGGAAGGAGTTTTTAACCCGGCAAATCTTTTGAACACTCCTAAAGAATCCCTACTCCGCAAATCTTCGTAAAAACTGCGGCCATATCAAGTCGGCATAAAAGATATTTGCCTGCCTGCTCATGCTAAACCAAGGCGAATCGTCTGCCTGCAATACCTGTATATTTTGCGCGGGCATAAAGCTTTGCGCCAGCAGGAACTGCTTTTGGTGATCTTTATTTTCTGCAACATCCATCACAATAAAACAATGGCCCGGCGTGCCGCCTCTGATAAATACATCTCCCGCTTTAATATCTGCCGGATTGGATACGGGTGTTAATTCTTTCTCAAGCGACAACGTACCGGCGTAACTGAATACAAGATTCATATAGCGTAAAAATGCAGGGTAGGAATAGTCCTTTTTAGCCGTTAGGGCCCATTTACCGTTTTGATACCGGTAACCGTTTGCATAATGCGCGTAATCGCATTTAAAACCACTTACAAAGTTGAAGGATATCTTGTTGTAATCTTTCTTTTGATATAAGTACTCCGCACGTAATCTGATGATAGCGTCAGCACACTGCTGTAAATTATAACTGCCGATGCCCATATCTGCAACAGCTGCCGTGTAAGCATTTGTTTTGGCAATGTCGCCGTTGTAGGTTCTGGCGGGGGTGCCTCGCGGTTTAAGCGGCACTTTTTGCAGCCATGCACCAAAGCTTCCCGGCTTGTTTTTTTGCCGTGTATAGCCGGCAGGAACAGAAAATCTGTTGACAACGGAATCCGCATTAGGCGGGGTTATAACAAGTAATGCAAGTAAGGCAAAGAGATACTTCATGGTCAGGTTTGTTGATAAGTTCCTGACCCTTAAACGGATCAACTATGACTTTAGGTATGTGGGCGTGGTGATTTATTTTCAAGCGTTTGATATTCGCTGCATCTTCTATCTTTGTTTAAGCAAACATTTTAACCATGAACTTTACCAAACTGGTTCCCAGCGTTTTTTATGCTGATATCAATATCGGGATTAAAACTTTTGTTGATTGCCTTGAGTTTACAATGGGCCATCAGGAACTAAACATCCGTAACCCTTATTGCGTGGTTAATAAGGGCGGGTTAAGCGTAATGATCTTTCAGGATAAAGCACAGGCCGAAAACGATCATCCGGAATTACGCCTGGAAACAAGCGATATTGAAGAGGTTTACGAAAAGGTGGCGTCCGCTTTCCCCGAAATGCTTCATCCTAATCTGAACAAAGTAACCTTACGCCCATGGGGGGCTAAAGAGTTTGCCATTGTTGATGGACAGATAGGCATCAGGTTGATGCAATGGTAATACAACCAATGCATTTTGCCTATTCAACTACCTCTTGATTCTTGCTTCTTGACTCTTGGTTCTTCGAAGACTCTTGCTTCTTTAAAGGCAATCCTATTGGTTGAGGAACCTTAACATAATACCCCGTACCATCATAAACACGTTTACGCGGGTGCGATTTACATTCGTCGCTGCAGCAGCCATCCATAGCCGTACCGCATTCGTCGCACTGAGTAAAGTGCTCGTTGCACTCCGGGTTGGCGCAGTTTATCATTTTAGGGGTAACCTTACCGCAGTTTAAGCAGGTTGAAATTACCTTAGGATTAACGCTGTTCACATCAACCGACAAACGGTTGTCAAACACATAACATTTGCCTTCAAAATCCGTTCCGCCTGCCTCTTTGCCATATTTTATAATGCCGCCGTGCAGTTGGTAAACATCCTTAAAGCCCTCATGTAACAGCAGCGCAGATGCCTTTTCGCATTTAATACCGCCGGTGCAATAGGTCAATATCTTTTTGTCTTTATACTTTGCCAGCTCGTTTATTTTTTCGGGGAAGTCGCGAAAGTTGTCAATATCCAGCGTAACCGCATTTTTAAACTTGCCTAAGTTATGTTCGTAATTAGAGCGCACGTCCAGTATCACTACATCCTCGTCATCCTTCATCGCCATAAAATCTTTAGGCTCCAGGTGCTTGCCGGTTTGTAGTTGAGGATTTATAATGTTAGGGTCGCGCAGGCCCGAGTGCACAATTTCTGATTTATAGCGCACATGCATTTTTACAAATGATGGCGTATCAACTTCATCAATTTTAAAGTCGATGGATGCAAACCGAGGATCAGCATGGAGCGTATCCATATAGGTTTTACAGGATTCTGCGGCGCCTGAAACGGTACCGTTCAAACCCTCTTCCGCCACAATAATGCGACCGGTTAAACCTAAGTTTTTACAAAATTTTAAATGATCGGCAGCAAACTGCTCCGCATCGGCTATTGTTGAATAACAATAGTACAGTAGTGTATTATATTTAGCCATAACAACATTGATACCGCTGCAAACGGTGTTAAATGAAGCGCAAAGATAAGAATTTATAGCTAAAAGTATAACAACTGTTACACCTGGCCCGAAGCATCAAAAATAACAGGGAGCTGTATAATAAACTCAGAGCCTTTTCCTATCTCTGATTTTACCAATAACTGCCCGTGATGCTTCTTAATGGTATTGTATGCTATTGACATGCCCAGACCGGTTCCTTCGCCAACTTCTTTGGTGGTAAAAAAGGGCTCAAACACTTTGCGTATAGTTTCCTCGTCCATGCCAATACCGTTATCAGCTATCTTTATAATCACATTGTCGCCGTCGGTATAGGTTTTCAGTTTAAGCGCCCCACCTTCGCTGCTGCCAAACTTCTTGTCGATAGCGTAGGCCGCGTTGGATATGATATTTAAAAACACCTGGTTAAGCTTACCGGCATAACATTCCACCAGCGGCAGCTCGCCGTATTCTTTCATAACTTTTATTTGCGGATTAAGCAGGTTGTTACCTATTATCATGGTTGATTCCAAACCTTCGTTCAGATCCGCTCGTTTCAGATCATCCTCATCCAATCTGGAGAATATTCTCAAACCTTTAACTATTTCCGCTGTTCTTGATGCCCCTTCATGAATACCCTTTATCAGATGGTTCATTTCAACAAGCAGGTAATCAAAGTCCAGATCCTCTTTATAATCGGCTATTTTCTTTTGTTTTTCTGCTGTTGATGCGTCAGAAAGACCAATCTCTTCAATTACATTCATGGCATCAAGTACCATTTCCAGATCGCGTTTAAGGGGCGCTACATTGGCGGTAACAAAGTTTATCGGGTTATTGATCTCATGCGCTATACCGGCGGTTAACTGACCAAGCGATGCCATCTTCTCCGACTCAACCAACTGCGATTGTGTTTGCTTCAGATCTTCTAATGATTCGTTCAGCTCATGCGTACGCTCGGTAACTTTTTCTTCCAGCATAACATTTTGTTCGCGAATGATGCGTTCGTTTTCTTTGGCGATGCCGAGCGCTTCGGCCTGCGATTCTTCTTTCTCGCGTTTGAGTATATTTATCCTGTCGGCCAAACCGAAGGATAGCAGGGCCATTTCAATGATTGACGCTCCCTGCATAGCGTAGCTGGTAAACGTATTATAAGGTAATATACCGTTGTCTTTTAAAGTAAAAATAATAGCCCCCACCAATAATACCGACCAGGATAATAAAACGAACCGCGCCGGGCGGTATCCCCCTATAAGCACAATGGCCGATACAATGATTAGCCCGAACACAAATAAAGTGGTGGCTAACTGCATCAGCTGAAAGCCGATCTGTACTTGCCCGATAGCTGTAATTACAATCGCTATTGCCTGCAATGCAATGATAATATTAAGCACTATATTAAAGCGCCGGGCTCTAACACGGGTGGAAAGGAAACGTTGAGTAAACACGATAGCAGCAATAGCACCCAAGCAGGCAAAGAGTATTACACTTTTTAGCTCAAATGCCGGCGAATTACCCCATAAGTATTGAAACGTATAGCCTTTTATACCTATTTGGGTAAGGCCCACCGAAGCGACATAAATTACATAATAAAGATAGCTCCTGTCTCGTACCGAAAAAAAGACGAAAAGGTTATACAGGAACATGATAATAATGGCACCTATAAATAAGCCTGATAATACGGCATCTTTGCTAAGAAACTGCCATAAAGCATTAGGTTGGGCTATGGAGATAGGCAATATAAGTTGCTCTGCGCTTTTAACGCGCAGATAATAGGTTTTGCTCGCGTTCTTCGGAATGCTGATATCGAAAATATAGTCGGGATGATTATAAAGCCTCTGTTTAAAAGGCTTTATTTCGCCGGCTAAAATGCTGCTATAAGATTGTGAAGTATCAGGAGCGAAAAATTCAACCTCGTCCAGTATAGGATATGCTACATCCAACAACAGATCAGGGTTGTTGCTGTTATTTGTAATAGTAAACTTTAACCATACGCTTGTAGCCGATAAGCCTAAATTAGGAATGTCGGCATTATACTTTTTGAAATCATTTGATTTTTGAACTGCATTAAAAGACAGTTCAGTTGCCGGCTGCAATACGTAAACTTCCTTACCTATCAGCTTAGTACCCGTAG
>CAMLFI010000193.1 GCA_946479225.1 uncultured Mucilaginibacter sp.
GTTTGAAGGAAGTGCATAATAAATTGTATGGGGTTAAAGCAAATAATTGTTATGTTGAATAGATCTACTGCGTTGTCGCCCAATCATTCATATAAGTTTCAAATACGCTTAAAGGCATGCTTGCGCCAAGCAGTACCGCGTCATGAAATTTTTTGATGCTGAACTTATCACCTAAGCGTTGTTTATACCTTTCACGCAACTGCTTTATTTTCATTTCGCCCGTTTTGTAAGCCAACGCCTGGCCCGGATCGGCCATGTATCTCTCTATTTCTACTGTCGAAATTTGTTCATCTCGTCCGCCTTTTTCTATCATGTATTTAATGGCTTCCTCCCTTGTCATTTTACCGGTATGCAGGCCAACGTCTACCACTAACCTTACCGCCCTGAATAGTTCAGATTTTAAAGCTTCAATTTTAACATAAGGATCTGCATATAATCCGAGCTGATCGCCCAACGATTCTGTGTATAAAGCCCAACCCTCGCTGAACACCGGATATGCGGCAAATCGCCGGATCTTTGGCAGATCCGGATTTTCCTGCTGCAAGGATAATTGAAAATGGTGGCCCGGGATACCCTCGTGCGAGAAAAGGGCTTCCATACGCAACGCGTTATATGTAACCGCATCTGGTATCGGTGCATTAAAATATCCCGGCCGGCTTCCATCAGCTGTGCCGCGCACGTAATTTGCTGCTGAGGTAGTTGCCCTAAACTTTTCAACAGCTCTTATCTCAAGGGCTGATTTAGGAACAATGTTGAACAATTGTTTTAAATGCGGCTGCATTTTTGGCAATATCCTTCTAAAACTGTCCAACACCTCCTCGTCTGTTTTAAAAGGAGAAAACTTCTTGTCATTTGTCATGTAATCAAACAGCTGTGGTATGTCTCCTTTAAATCCGGCTTTATCCTTCAATATAGCTATTGCTTTGGTTATCCTGGCAACCTCTGATAAGCCGGTTTTATAAACATCATCCGGGGTTTGGCTGGTAGTAGTATACACCTTAACCCGGTATTGATATATTGCGGCGCCGCTAGGAATAGCGTTAAAACCCGAAGTAGTCCTGGATTTTGGCAGGTAGGTGGTTTTTAAATAATCTGCTAATTTTTTATATGCAGGAGCTATTTTGAGCGCAATAGCGTTTTGATAAGCCAGCCTGAGAGCTGCCTTTTCATTGTTGGTGAAAGACGCCGGGAACATTTTAATTGGGCCATAAAAAATGCTTTTGGCAGTATCTGTAGTGGTGTGCGGCTCTAATTGTGGTATCATTTTAACCACCAGCGCTTTGGGTAGTACCATACCCCCTGCTATTCCCTTATTAAAATTATTAATGGCGGTATCAGCCCAAACTGCAAAATCGTCTACACGCTTTAGCCAGTCGTAATAATCTTTTACGGTTTTAAAGGGATGAATGCCCGATCCTGAGCCGGTTGCTGCTACGTCATTCGGCGTGCTTCTAAACTGATTGAATGGCATATACTCCTCGTGAAATTTCTCCTTTTTTAAGGCCATTTCAATTTGCAGGGCCATCATATCAAATGATATTTTATCAAATGAGTTTAAAGATGAGCGGTTAAATTGCGCTAATTTTTTCTGATAGGTTATATTATAATCGTGCAGTCTTTTAATATAAGGCGCAGAAATATCATTAGCTAATTGATCATTATACCGGTTATCGCCCCGCTGCGTAGCAAGGTGAGGGGTAAACAATAATCCATCCTGGTAATATTGCTCTAAAAACTCATTAAAAATTTTGCTGTTTTTAGGCGATTGCGCTTGTAATGTTAATGTGGAAAATACAAACAGGAAAAAAGCGGCGCTCTTAACAAAGGTTTGGGGGAAGTGCATAAATTAATAAATTGTGAGGTTGAAGCAAATACTTGTTACACAGGCAATGTACTAAATTTACGCAGCTTTCGGGCTTTGATGAAAACAGGAAAGCCGCCTTATTTATATTATTGCTGTTGACATAGGGCTGTCATTATCGTTCGATAATTTTATCAAACAAAAATTGAAACCTATGACCACCGAAACATTTAAAGAGATTGAAGCTGTTTATGCCGAAACAAGGCAACAATGGCGCGACTGGCTGCAAAACAACAATCAGACGAAAGAGCAGGTATTTGCAATTATCTACCATAAAAAAAGCAAAACGCCAAGTGTAACCTATGTTGAGGCGGTAGAGGAAGCTCTATGTTTTGGTTGGATAGATTCTATATCCTATAAACGCGATGCCGAAAGCACTTATCAGCGGTTCTCTCGTCGTAAAGCTAAAAGCAATTGGAGCCCGTCGAATATTGAAAGGGTTGAACGCCTCACCGCTGCCGGATTAATGACAGAGCATGGTCAGAAATTTATTGATGCCGCCAAAGAGGAAGGCAGGTGGGACTCGACTAAATGAGATGATTTTTAATCATGCGCAGCTGCGACTAAATTATCTGCTTTGTTCTGCAGTCGATATCTTATTTTATGGCTATATCGTATCGCAGGTTTTTCTATAGCGATATAAAATAGAAATGCAGCAAACAAACTAAATCCAATACTTAATAAAAAAAGATATCCGCTTGCTGTTACATATTGCCCGGCGATACGCACAACCAAAGTTGATACCGGAATATGTATCAGGTATAGCGAGTAAGAAATATTACCAATAGACAATACCGGTTTAAAGGATAAGGCATTTCTGTAATATAAAATTATTAGTGCTGCGATAAGCGGCGTAAGGCCCGATTTTATTGACACCGCGAACATTACGTAGCCCGAAAAGGCAAGCAAAGCAAGGATAGTGTATTTTGCATCTATCTTTTTTATAAAGCCCAGAAATACGATAAACCCGATGGTAAAGTCGTACAGATTGGTAACTATTATCCCTCTGGCGTTTGCTTTTAAAAGTATACAAACAATCGGAGGGATTATAACCGCGACCAGGGTAAAAACAGGTTTTAACCTCATTAAAAAAGGGTAGGCCAAACCGATCAAAATATAATATTGAAACTCTATTGACAGCGTCCAGTAAACGTCGTTAAACCAGTCTGCATGTTTTACAAAGGGAACCAAATAGGTTAAATGCAGAAATATTGATTTAACGGTTATTACTGCTAAAGGCTGCAAGCCTAATAAAAAAACCAGAATAATACTTGCCCAGTAAGGCGGGTCAATCCTAATTACGCGGCCCGCTAAAAACCACCAAAAATGCTTTAGCAAATAACCTTTTTTGTATAATGAATAAGGAAGGATAAAACCGGAAATAACAAAGAAAATGGGAACACCTTGCTGCCCTTCGTTAATAATGAGCTGGATCGGGCCATTTGTATGAAAGCCGGCTATCATACCGGCATGAATAAAGCACACCAAAAGCGCCGCTATCGCTCTCAATGTAATAATACTCTCTAAACGATTGCGTTGCATTTATTTGCTAAAATGCGATATTTTTTCGGAGAAATGCATGGCAATGCTGCTAATGATTTAGACGCAGTGGTTAAAGCAGTAAATGAGCGGAGATTTTTTTTAATTACTGTTGATCAATATATCCTTAGCCATTACCATAGGTACGCTGATATATTTTTTCTCCATGTAATTCATAACACGCTCCAATACTTCGCGAGATTGCTCGTCCATGCCTTGTACTTCATCGGCAAAAACGCTGTTAATAGCGGTGTTACGGATCTCTTTTATCTTTTCGGGTACGCAGCGCATAGCCAGTTCAACGCGGCGCTGTTTTAGCTGCTGCAAAAACTCGCACATGTTGTCTTCAATAATAGCTTCGGCATGTACCAGCTCCTGGTAGCGCTCCTGCAGGTTGCGTTTAGCTACTTCGGTAAGCGAATGCACTTCGATAAAATTTACCGGGAACTGCTCCAATACTTCGGGAGCGGTGTCATTAGGAATGGCAAGGTCCACAATGGTTTTGCGGGTGGTTTCGCCGTTTAATAATGAGGTATATATTTCGGGAGTTATGATGGGCTCAACTGCAGATGTGCAGGTGATGATGACATCAAAACCTTTATTATAGCTTTTTAAAGCATCCAGATCAAAAGCTTCGCCGTTCAGATCTGCAGCCAGTTTCTCTGCCTTAGCCAGCGTGCGGTTAAACACAGCAAAGTTGGAGAATTTATGCTTTTGAAGATACTTGGAGATGTTTTGGTTGGTTTCGCCTGCGCCGATGATGAGGATGCGGGCATTGGTGCAGAGTTTGAGGTTGTTTAGCTTGCGGTAGGCTAGTGATACAACCGAGATGGGATTTTTGGAGATGTTAGTGTTTGTATAAACCTCTTTAGCTGTTTTGACGACACAGCTCATAAACATTCGCATTCCATCGCCGGTTAGGCCAGCTTCGCGGCATTGCTCGTAAGCTTTGCGTAGCTGCGCTAATATTTCCTTTTCGCCAACTACCAAACTTTCTAAAGAGCACGATGTTCTTAGTAAGTGGTTAAGCGCATCCTTGTCTTCGTAAATTACCGCAGCATCAACAAAGGTACCCATGTAATGCGAACAAAGCCCGATGTTAAGCTTTTCAATAAATTTTGCAGCAAATGCTTTGTCAACCGCCTGTGGGGTTAACATAACAAACTCTACCCTATTGCAAGTCGCCAGGTAAAATATCTCGGAAATACCGAATTCAGCTTTTACCTGTTGCAGTTTATCGGTCAGGTTTTCCTGACAGATAACCAGCTTTCCCAACTCCTTCAGCTCGATCTGTTTATGCGTAAAAGCTATTACCTTTAAATACTTCAAAATCAGTTTTAAATTAACCCAACAAAAATAATATCCTGCGGCTCAATCAATGTCAACACTTTGTCATACCGACGTATTTAGAATATGTATAAATAAACTGAAAAACATCTTATAAGTAACTGTTAATCAGTTAATAAAAAAATAGTTTAAATGACAGTATTAAAAAAAGTGAGCACAATCACTTTAATTTTAGGGTACATAGCGGCGGGTATCAATCATTTTAGGGTGCCGGAGTTTTATATTGCTATCATTCCGCGGTATATCCCCTACCCCCAATTTATGAATGGCGCGGCCGGTATCTGTGAAATTATATTCGGGCTGGGGCTGGCATTTAATATCACCAAAAAATACGCCGCCTGGGGGATAGTTTTAATGCTTGCGGTTTTTTTACCGGTACATATTAGTATGGTAACGGATGCGCCTTTTAAAGTTGATGGCACTACGGTAAGTTCATTGTTGGTATGGTTACGACTGGCGCTGCAACCGTTGTTAATGGTTTGGGCATGGTGGCATACAAGGGACTGATATTGTATTTGCAAAGTGCCCTGTATTGTGGTATAATTGAGTAGCGATATGATAAAAAAAGAAACCTTCACACTACCCGGCGCTAAGGGCCGGGGCATGCTTGCTGACATTACTTATGATGATGCCAATAAGGCAGCGCCGCTTGTAATTTTCGCGCATGGTTTTAAAGGATTTAAAGACTGGGGTACGCATAACCTGCTGGCCAATTATTTTGCTGAACACGGCTTCCGTTTTTTGAAATTCAACTTCTCGCACAATGGTACAACGCCTGATAGTCCGGTTGATTTTACCGACCTGATAGCTTTTGCAGATAATACCTTTTCGATGGAGTTGGAGGATCTGGGTACGGTAATTGATTTCGCCTGCAATGGCCCATCCATGCCTCGCGCCAATGGCGTTTACCTGATTGGCCATA
>CAMLFI010000194.1 GCA_946479225.1 uncultured Mucilaginibacter sp.
GATGTACAAAAGAAGCTGAACGATAAAACAGGCAAAATTGTTAACGAAAACTTGCTGAATACTACCACATCTATTATTAAAAGGCACTTTCACGAAAAGGGTTATTTAAATACTGAGGTAACAATAAAGCAACGCCCTGACCCCAGCGATACCACCAGTGTGATATTGGATGTAAACATTGACAGGAAAAAGAAGGTAATGATTCACAAAGTTACTTTTGAGGGCAACAAAGAGTTTTCAAAAGGTAGACTTAAAAAGTTTTTAAGTAAAACACGCGAACGCAGATTCTATAATATATTCGGCTCAAAGAAATTTAAGCAGGATAAATACCAGGAAGATAAAGAGAACCTGATAGCTAAAATGCAGGAAAAAGGTTACAGGGATGCTGCTATTTTAAGCGACACGGTAACCAAACACGATGACCGTACGGTTGACGTGAAGATAAAAATATATGAGGGACGTAAATACTTTTTTGGCAACATAAAATGGTCGGGTAACGCGCGATACACCAATGAATTACTATCACGCGTACTCCGTATTGAAAAGGGCAATGTATTCAGCGAAGAACTGCTTAATAAAAGGTTAAGCGGCGGTGGCCCAAGCGGCGATGATGTGTCATCATTATATATGAATGATGGTTATCTTACATTTAACTCTGACCCGGTACAAACCAGGTTATATAACGACACAATTGACCTGGATATAAGAATTTACGAAGGCCCTCAATACACCATCAATCGTGTTACTATAAAAGGTAACGATGTAACCAACGATAAGGTTATACGCCGCGAATTGCAAACTATTCCGGGACAGAAATTTAACAAAGCATTGTTGATTGAAAGTACCAGGATAATTGGGCAATTGGGCAACTTTGATGATACTAAAACTGATCCTCGTCCGGAAAATCTAAATCCGGCAGATGGTACAGTTGACCTGCTTTATAACGTGGTTGAAAAACCATCAGATCAGGTTGAGCTTTCAGGCGGTTTTGGTGGTGGCCAGTTGGTGGGCACTTTAGGTTTAACTTTTAACAACTTTGCATTAAGAAACATTTTTAATCTTAAAGCTTACAGGCCTTTGCCAAAAGGTGATGGCCAGAAGTTAAGCATACGCGGTCAATCAAGCGGCAGAATTTATCAAAACTTCTCGTTCACTTTTTCTGAGCCGTGGCTTGGTGGTAAAAAACCAATCTATTTTGCCCTAACAGCGTATACGCAGTTGAGTTCAACAGGACAATATTACGCCAAGGACAACCCCAACTATAATTACCTTAGAATAAATGGCGTGGGCGTTACTTTGGGTAAACGTTTAAAATGGCCTGATAACCATTTCCAACTTAACTACTCATTAAACCTTGACCATTATTTCCTTGATAATTACAATGGTTACCTGTTTTCTAACGGTACGTCTTATAACATTAAACTTACGCAGGATCTGATACGTTCATCGCTTGATGCGCCTATATATCCAACAACAGGTTCAAATATTAAATTCACTATTCAGGCAACACCGCCGTATTCGTTATTTAATAAGGTTAATTATAATATAGCTACGCCGGCGCAGAGATATCACTTTGTGGAATATTACAAATTTAAATTTGATGCGCAGTGGTTTACCAAACTTACCGGTAAATTGGTATTGATGTCGCAAATACGGTCAGGCTTCCTGGGCATGTATAATGCAAAGGTTGGCCCATCGCCATTTGAACGCTTTAAATTAGGTGGCGATGGTATGCAGAGCTATCAGTTTTTACAAGGTAGTGAGATCATAGGTTTAAGGGGTTATACAAACTTCTCTATAGTACCGTTGGGTAGTAATTACACAGCCTCTAATAACCCGGGCAGTACTATTTATAACAAATTTACTATGGAGGTTCGGCACCCTGTTATTGCCAGCCCATCAGCAACCATATTTATGCTGGCATTTGCCGAGGGTGGTAATACCTGGAACTCTTTTTCGCAATACAATCCGTTCAATGTAAGACGTTCTGTAGGGTTGGGAACGCGGATATTTTTGCCTATTTTTGGTTTACTGGGTCTTGATTACGGTTACGGCTTTGATGCCATACCGGGGCAGCCTCAAGCCAACAAGGGTCAGTTCAGCTTTTCAATATCACAAAGTTTAAGTGGTGGATTTAATTAATTGGAAAAAAAATGAAGAGGAAGATAATTTTAGTAGTCGCATTAACGTTCCTATCGGTAACAGCAGCATTAGCACAGCGTTTTGCATATGTTGATTCGGAGTATATATTAAAGCATATACCCGATTATATTTCGGCACAAAAGCAATTAGGAGCATTATCTGATCAGTGGCAAAAAGAGGTTGACGCCCGTTTTCAGGAAATAGACCGCTTATTTAAAGCCTACCAGGCAGACCAGCCCTTAATGACGGCTGAAGTAAAGAAAAGACGTGAAGAGGAAATTGTAGCTAAGGAAAAGGAAGCAAAAGATTTTCAAAGACAAAAATTTGGCCCGGAAGGTGAGCTTTCGCAGCGTAGCAATTCTGTTATTAAACCAATACAGGATAAAGTTGCAAAAGCAGTACAAGCCATGGCCGAAAATGAAAACCTGGACATGGTATTAGATAAAAACAGCGAAGTGATAATGTTATACGCTAATCCGCGTTATAACAAAAGCGACGAAGTGATTACCCGTTTAGGTTTAAAGCCTGGGGTACTTGCTAAATAAATTTATTATATATATAATCGCACTATTAATTAAACACGAGACAAAGAACAATGAAAAAAGTATTTAAAGTTGCCTTAGTTGCAGTATGCATGATGTTAGCGGGCAACTTTGCCAAGGCACAAGCTAAAGTAGGTTACATAGCACAAGAAGAGGTTATATCCGCGCTTCCTGAGACAAAAACCGTTCAAAAACAACTTGAAGAATATTCTAAAGGTTGGTCAGATCAATTAACGAACCTGAACAATGCCTATCAAAAAGCCATAAAAGATTATGGAGATCAGGAAAAAACAATGACTGATCCAGTCAAAGCGTCCAAAGTTGCCGAAATACAGGATATGCAAAAAAGACTTCAAGAGCAAGACCAACTGGCACGTCAGCAGGTTGAAGCAAAAAGCAGTGAATTGTCAAAACCTCTTTTTGAAAAAGTTAGAGCTGCAATTACCGCTGTAGCAAAAGAAAAAGGTTATGGGTATGTTATCAATACAAGCTCAGCAGACCAGGTATTGCTAGTTGCTCCCGATGGCGACAATTTATTGGCTGCAGTAAAACTTAAATTAGGTTTAAAATAATTCATCTCAATAAGAGTCATAAAGCGTCCTGATTTATCAGGACGCTTTTTTTATTTTCGTACTTTTGGTCTTCAATGAGTAAACATCCCATAGGTATTTTTGATTCGGGTATTGGCGGGCTCACGGTTTTTAGATCAATAGCCGCGGCCTTGCCTGATTATGATTATATCTACCTGGGCGATAACAGCCGTGCGCCTTATGGCAACCGCTCATTCAATACCATTCATCAATATACCTGGGAGTGCGTGCAATGGCTGTTTGCACAGGGCTGTCCGCTTATTATACTGGCTTGTAACACGGCCTCAGCAAAAGCCTTACGAACCATCCAACAGAAAGATATGAAGGGCCTTGACCTGGCTAAAAGGGTATTAGGGGTTATACGCCCGACGGCAGAGGTGGTGGGCAATTATTCAAAAACGGGCGAGATAGGGGTGTTGGGTACAAACGGTACTGTACAATCCGAATCTTATCTGTTAGAAATAGAAAAATTCTTTCCTGACTTAAAAGTATATCAGCAAGCGTGTCCGCTATGGGTGCCCTTAATTGAAAGTGGAGAATATGAAAAACCGGGGGCCGATTATTTTGTAAAGGAATACCTTGATGGAATAATGGCAAAATCAGACAGCATTGATACTTTACTGCTGGCGTGTACGCACTATCCCCTTATTCAGGATAAAATAAAGGCCTATCTGCCTAAAAATGTACAGGTAGTGGCACAGGGTGATATTGTTGCCAATAGTTTAGTTGAGTACTTGCACCGCCATCCCGAAATGGAAAAAAACCTGAGCAAGGATCAAACCAAATTGTTCTACACCACAGATGATACCGGCGAGTTTGACCGCCATGCTTCGCGATTCTTTTCAGCGCCTGTAACATCGTCGCATGTTTCCGTCAGTCAGCTGTCGTGTAAATAGCAGATTAATAAACACTACCAATTTAGTCAACTATATTTAGGTAAGCTGCCTTATTTTACTTAGCATTTATTAAGTTTGCACCCAAAGCAAATTACAGGTTGAATTTTTACCTAACATATATTTTAGTTGCGGCGGGCTTATTTGCATTTTCTGCAGTATTTGCACTGTTTGCTGTATATGCCGAGCGTAAAGTTTCTGCCTTTATACAAGACAGTCTTGGGCCTACAGAAGTAGGCAAGTTTGGCCTGTTGCAAACGGTGGCTGATATTCTGAAGCTGCTGCAAAAAGAAATGATAGTGCCCTCAGCAGCTGATAAGGCGCTGTTTGTTGCAGCTCCCGCTATAATATTTATAGCGGTTTACCTGGGCTTCGCTGCGCTGCCATGGGCGCCGGGACTTGTTCCATCCAAAATAAATCTCGGTCTTTATTATATTTTCGCCATTATATCTGTGGAGACCCTAGGCATTTTAATGGCAGGTTGGGGCTCTAATAACAAATACTCCATATTAGGTGCCATGAGATCGGCAGCGCAGATCATATCATATGAAATACCGGCCGGATTTGCATTAATATCGGTGGTAATGATAGCGCAAACGCTTAACCTGCAGGATATAGCCATGCAGCAGGGTACATTATCAACAGAAGGTATTAAATTTTTAGGCCTTTGGGATGTATCGCACGCCGGGGGCATTTTAGCGTGGAATATTTTCAGGGCACCCCATCTCATTATTGCGTTCGTCATCTATTTTATAGCATCGTTGGCAGAGAGTAACCGTGCGCCGTTTGATATCCCCGAAGCGGAATCAGAATTGGTATCAGGCTTTCACACAGAATATACAGGCTTACGTTTTGGTTTGGTATTTTTAGCCGAGTATTCCATGATGTTTCTTGTATCAATGGTTGCGGTGGTATTATTTTTGGGCGCGTGGAATACGCCGCTGCCAAATATTGGCGCAGTGCATTTGGCAGATTGGACGACTGGCATTGCGTGGGGAATATTCTGGATAGCAGTAAAAACTTTAATATTGGTAGGAGCGCAGATGTGGATCCGCTGGACCATACCGCGTTTGCGGGTGGATCAGTTGATGGACCTTTGCTGGAAAGTGCTTACACCGCTTGCTTTTGCCTGTATGCTGGCATCGGGCGTGTGGCGGTTATGGTTAATGTAAGGTTATTTCGAATTTCGAATTTTCGATGTCGGATTTAATATTTTGGTAATGAAGTAATCGGTGAAATCACAGTGCAAATCAGTGAAATCACAATAAATAAATGATAAACAAAGCACTAAACGGATTTAAAACTACATGGAAGGGAATGTCTCTTACCATCAGCCATCTTTTTGCGTCAAACGCGAAGCGGAAGGTGATTCCTGTTAGTAACGATAATTACTTTAAGCAGTTAGAAGGCACCAATACTATACAGTACCCAAAACAGGCATTGCTAAGCCCGGAGGTGGGCCGCTACCAACTGGATGTGGATATTGATGACTGTATTGTTTG
>CAMLFI010000195.1 GCA_946479225.1 uncultured Mucilaginibacter sp.
AAACGCCTAAAAGCTTCGTCCCTGACCTGCCGCGGATATATGAACGATATTTTCAGGCTCTCTACTGTTAAGAACGAACGGGGCATTGACTATCCTTTCGCCCGTTCCTTCTCGCTTTCCGTAGGAGTACGTTTTTAATTGTTAACAACCAAAACGAAACAAATGAAAATAAAGATAGTTTCCATTTGCCTGTTACTACTCGGGTTGCTTGGATCATGCCGTAAATGGATTGACGTGAAGCCAAGCGACCGGCTTACGGAAGATCAACTGTATGCTACCACGAATGGCTATCTGACTGCGTTGAACGGTGTGTATGTGGAGTTGACCAATCCTGTCATATATGGAGAACACATGACCGTGTCGACCCTTGATGTGATGGCGAATTATTTTTTTATGAATGATTCAAGGCACCGTTTTTTCGACTTCGCCACGTTTGCCTATACATCAGATACCGCGAAAGCCCGGTTTGATAACATGTGGAAGAAGTCGTATGAGCTGATCGTTAACTGCAATGTTATTATTGAACGGTGTGGTGAGAACGGCAATCCGCTTTTGCCGGGCCGGTATTTCGGTTTGGTAAAAGGGGAAGCGCTCGCATTGAGGGCCATGCTGCATTTTGATATGCTGCGCCTGTTTGGCCCCATTTACTCAACCGCAAGTATGCACAAGCCATGCATCCCTTACAACACTTCCTCCCGGCCAACGGTATCTGACCTGTTGGGTTCCGCCACCATTATGCAAAACGTGATTGCCGATCTAACGGCAGCGGCTGATCTGTTGAAAGACGCCGATCCCATTATCACAGATGGAGTGCGTTATACAAACGATATAAACGGAAACCAGCTGAATTACCGGCAGTTCCGGCTTAACTATTATGCCGTAAAAGCATTGCTGGCCAGGGCGTATATGTGGATGCAGGATAAAGAAAAGGCCCTGCAGGAAGCACAACAAATTATTACAGCCGTGCTTGACCCCGCCAAACCCATTTTCAAAACAGGCGTAACCGATGCGGGTGCAGCACTGGCCGATTGGGATCATATGCTCGTAAAAGAAGTGATGTTTTCGCTGTACACACTCAACCGCCAGAATATCTTTTATACCTTCTTTGGACCGGAAGTGGATAAATTAAGACGGTTGGTTTTTAACAATAACGACGATACCGAATGGCTAAAGGACGACGATGTTTATAAATACAAACGCGACCTACTGGAGAAGAACAAAATAGCCATCTGGCGCTTTCACGACCACTGGCACAGCCATAAGCCTGATGGCATTATTTATGGCTGCTTGCTTAAAATGGGTTGGGAAAAGTATTATAAAACCGAGGATCGCCAGCTGCTTACCCTGCCACAGCCCGAGAAGCTAAGCTCTATTGTGGCGCGGCTAAAAAAGGCACTGGACATACCGTCTATACGCCTGGTGGGTAATATGGATGCCGAGATAAAAACCGTTTTGTTTTGTCTGGGTTTCACCGGTATTGGCAACATATCTGCACTAAAGCCCGACCTGGTTATTAACGGCGAAACCAGCGAAACCCAGAACACCGAGCAGATACGCGACGGCCTAAGCATGGGCGAAAAAACCAACCTGTTAACGCTGAGCCACTCGGTAAGCGAGGAGCCGGGCATGGTTTATTGCGCCCAGTGGATAGCGCCAAAAGTACCCGGTGTTAAGGTAACCAGCATACCCAGCGGAACGCCGTTTCAGTATCTGTAAAAGGGGTAAATCGCAGGTGATCCAAAATAAATGCGTTACCAAAAAATGAAATTTGTAATTTATTGAATATTACGTAGTTAACAATTTAACGTGAAACTACTTATTCGTCAGGAAAATTAGCTGTGGATTGGGTGTAAATTGCTGACTATAAGGGTATTGTGAAAGGCTAAAAATGGCAGTTTTTTGCCGTTTTTTGGATCACTTTGGATCACTTTGGATCACTTTTGGATCACCTTAGCAACACTTTTGCAACAGCAAAAAGGCCGGTAAAAAACCGGCCTTTTGTTTGTTTATCAGTTCCATATGGCCTGCATTCGCCTCAAGTTATGCAAAATAAGTCAACGCTCATTCCAGAGGTTGGGTTCCGCAACTAAAAACGCTTCCATCTTGTTCCAACCAAACACTGCCTTCCTTAAAAAGCGCATGTATACTACCTTTATGAGCCTTTAAACCCCAGATCTGGCTTTTGTTTGATTTTGCGTTGCTACATGCCGAAACTACATTTATCCTCCACTTTACCTTTCCATTTTTCATGGCAACAACGGTTTGCAGATCATCCTCAACAAAATAAGTTACGCCCAGGTATCTGAAACCCCGCATTTCCGTTTGATCAAAATAAACGAATGTTCTGTCGCTCACTATTTTTTGCGAATTGGTTTTTTGCGCATAGCTTTTGCTGATAATCAGCGTTAACGCTAAAAGGATTAGGTACCTCATAATTGCCCGTCTTAATTGAATTTTGCCAATGCAATTTAAATAAATACTGCAAACGGTTTTTGTAATGTTTGATAAGGTTTTAAAGGCACGAATACAACTCGGACTGCATATTAGCATCGTAACGCGAGCAATGCCTCTTGCCTGCAAAAAAACGCACGTTTGTAGCCAAAAACAGCCATTTCTCGGCTGTTCTCGCGGCAAATTAACCTGTTTTGGCTGATGGCATACTTTTAGCAATCCATCTACATATAAAATATATCGACATGGAAAACTTAGACTTAACCACCGCAATTTTATTAAAGGCCGACGATATGGAACTAAAGGAACTATTATTGGCTGAATTACAAACCCTACGTTCAAAAAAAGCTGCCTGATGAAAACATATAAAGCTAACGCTTCTGTAATCTACACTGATGCCCAGGGCCGCAAGATAGATACCTTCGTGATTTTTGATACGGACAGCCATACCGGACTTACCCACATTAACCACGAAAACTTAAAGGTTGCTGCAGACAAATTGCAGATCCATCCAAAAACCGTGGGCGATTACCACATGCCGCTAAACGACGCCTTCAGTTTTGAAATGATCAAAAAACTGCGCGAAAAATACGCCATTATAGACAGCGCTAAAAAGGCAACCGTAAGCCCATTACCACAGGTAATGCATTTGGCAAAAGCATCCTAAGCGTTTTTAACTATATCTCTATATAATCAGAAAGCCCTGTCGCGCCAAATTCGACAGGGCTTTTGTTTTAGCGAAATTTATCAAAGAACCCTGTCATCTCGAACGACAGTGAGAGATCCATACATCTGTATTCCGCCTTGCTTAGCATGTGTATAGATCTCTCCTTGGGTCGAGATGACAATCTGCTATTTTGATGAATTGGTAACCCTTACCCTTAAACCGCAATCTTCAAATCACTAACATAAGGCAGCACAAACATGGTGTTTTCAAATGCCCTAAAATGGACTATCAGGTGCGTATGGTCGTCAAAAAAAGCCTCCACATAAAATTGATGCAGGTTGTACAGCCTAATGTAATACCTATCCGTTAGCCTGTCGGCCAGGAACGTGCCCTTCAATACCAGTTCGGTTTTTTGTTGAAAGCTGCAGGCATTAAAATCATCCGAAGTCATATATACACGGCCTTTGTTTATACATTGATAAACAAGCTGATGCAAATGCTGTGCCCCTGTTGCTGTTTAGCTGTTATACAACAGGCGGTTGTTGGGTTGCGACTAAAATTTTAGACACATCGTCTGAAATGGTGTTTTGAATTGCCGATAGCTGAGCATTGAAAGACACACGCGGCATGCGTGCGCAAGTTTGAGAAATAGCTGGGTTTTTAACACCAAACTTGATCAAAACTCGCAGGTTCTCGCACGTTTTCGTGATGTTCTGAGGTGAAGGGGATTTAGTGAGCCATATGCCGGCAACGCTGGTGCGGTGATGACAACCGACCATAGGCGGAATTGGCTACCGTTACACTATTGCGCCAGCCAGTGGTTTGACGCAATAATGCAATTATAATCGCTCAATAATACACTTAAAGTCAAATAATTAGCAGAAATTAAATTCACAAAAATGGAATTTAATATTACAATATGGAAATTTATTATAAATAAATGGAATTTTATGTTGCATTTATGGAAATTAATTTCTATAATTGCATTCAACAATTAATACATGCAATATTTCAATATTATACAAGCTTTATGTAGGTCGGCATTAACAAATCCGACGGATGCCGTAGTGCACCAAATTAATCGACTAAAGGACGCACTAGAAAAAGACGGCCTAAAAAAAGAGGCCAACTCGCTTAATGGAATCCTTAATACCTCACAAGCAGGGCTGGATATGGCCCCCAGCAAGATTCAGAAATCATTTATTTTATCAAAGGGAGAAACACTTACCCGTAAAACACCATTGCCAGTCGACAAAGAAACGTCAACTGCGTTGATAGAGGTATTTTTTAATGAAGATCTGCCCGCCGAACCTCCGGTTTTTTCTCCGGAGATACAAATTGCTATTGAGTCTATTGTAAATGAATGGGCGCAATTTGAACAACTTCTTCAGCTTGAAGCATTACCTGCGAGCTCTTGCCTAATTTATGGATTGCCAGGTACGGGAAAAACTCATCTTGCAAAATGGATCGCCAAGCAAATCGGATTACCTGTCGTTCTCGCTCGCTTGGAGGGTCTGATGTCCTCATTCCTTGGTACTACTTCCAGAAACATTGGAAATTTGTTTGCTTTTGCTAACCGCTATAATTGCGTCCTTTTATTAGATGAATTTGATGCAATCGCTAAATTAAGGAATGACCCACAGGAAGTTGGCGAGGTGAAACGTGTGGTTAATACGTTATTGCAAAGTCTGGATACCAGGCATGACAGGGGCTTTACAATTGGAGTTACTAACCATGAAACCTTATTAGATCCAGCAATTTGGCGTCGTTTCGATATACAAATGCAAGTACCAAAACCTTCATCCGATGTCATGCTTCAGCTAATTACCAAATCAGCTACTCCGTTGAATTTTGACGAGACCCAGCTTAAATTTTTGACGTGGTGCTTAGAAGACGGTTCCGGCGCTGACGCAAATAAGCTGGTGCAATGGCTAAAGAGAGTATTGTTACTAAATCCAGAAGCTAATCTTGTTACCATAATGAGGCAATTTGCACTACTTAATGCTGGACGCATTTCAAATGACAAAAGAAATGCAATGGTTCACGGCGACGAAGCCCTAATTCAAGCTTTACTTGCTGATAAATCATTTTCATTTAAGCAAAAAGATATTGCTCCACTACTAAATATGGCACCTTCTTCAATAAGTAAATTATTATCCCGCACTAAAGAAAATTAATAATCAATGGCAAACAGTCCCATACAAATCATTTTAAATACCAGCGACTTCATTGAGGTATGGGATCGTTCAGGTGGTGGCCCTTCAAAAGATTTTTTTGCAGGCAACGACGAAGAATTTGTTGAGCATCAACAAAACATTCAAAAACAACTGAAAGATATTAAAAGTATACAGCTTGGTAACAGCTATGCAAGTGTTTGCTTTGCTAAGGTTATTTTAAAGCAGGCTGCGCTCGCTAAAAGTCATCGACCAACAAATCAGATGTTTAAGCCAGATATATCTCCTGTTGTTGGTGCAGGTGACTTAGGCGAACTATATGTTGAGTTAACCCCAAAAAGTATTGATGAAGTAATCGGTAAA
>CAMLFI010000196.1 GCA_946479225.1 uncultured Mucilaginibacter sp.
TACGTTTACCTTAACCATGATCTGGGGCTGTTACCCCGCGATCCGCAGGGCAGGGGTTTTACCAATAAGAGCTTTTTGGAGGATATGTTTCTGACCAAAGGATGGAGACGATATACCTGGCAGGGCCTGGTACAAAGCAAAGCTGCCGATACCTTGCGTATTGGCGCACCGCCTGAATTTAAGGGCTATCTGCTTCATCGTGGCAAACCGTTTAAAGACACTATTCGCCTGCTCGTTCTCAGAAACAAGAATTTTGATAAGGTGATGACCGAGCCTGATGGGTCTTTCACACTCAACCAGCAACTTTTGGAAATAGCCGAGGGCTCAAAGGTGAATGTATGGACAGACCTGCTGGAGCAAAAAAACTACGCCATACAGTTAAATAATCCCTTTAAGCCGCTCAACCGGCAGGTGGCAGACGCCGCCGTAATGAAAAACTGGGGCATTGCCGGGCGCATAGAAAGCAGCATGGATCAGCAGTTAAAGGGCCTGCAAAAAAATATTGTTTTGAATGAGGTTACCATAAAGGGGGTAAAAAACAATGGCCCTATGTATGGCCTGCGTAACGAATGCGGCGATTATGTTTGTCTGGCCGGCTACCTCAACTGCTTTTATCATACGCCTGCAAACAGCAAAGTATATGCTCCCGTTAAAGGTCAGGCTATTGTAGGCGGTGTATACCAGGGATGTACATCAACAGGGCAGGAAGTTTTAGCCATTTACACCGGTCGCGAATTTTATGGCCTCAACAGAAGTCCCGATGGCCAATTAGAAACTCAATATTTGTCTACGTTATTTTGGAAGCCAGGCCTAACCACTGATGACAAGGGGGAAGCATCATTCTCTTTTTATACAGGCGATATAACAGGTAAATTTAGGGTGATAGTACAGGGGATCAGTGATCAGCATGTGGTTTATGGGGATGGTGAGATTACGGTGAAGTAAATAGTTAGATAAATAAAATAATGCTGTTTTTTTATTTTTTTAACTAAATAAATTAGCAAAACTTGCTAACTTTACCATGTGTACGCCATAGTAGATATTGAGACAACAGGGGGGCATGCCAGCGCAAATGGTATCACCGAAATAGCCATTTGCCTGCACGATGGCAAAAAAGTAACGCAGCGTTACAGCACGCTGGTAAATCCCCGCAGGGAAATTCCTATTTACATAAGCGCCCTTACCGGTATAACCAATGATATGGTGGAGCAGGCGCCGCCCTTTGAGGATGTGGCTGCCGATGTTTACCACCTGCTTCATGGTAAGATATTTGTTGCCCACAACGTTAATTTTGACTATTCCTTTGTGCGCTATCATTTAGGGCAGGCGGGGTATGATCTTACATGTAATAAACTTTGCACCGTAAGGCTGGGGCGAAAGATACTTCCCGGTCATGCATCCTACAGTTTAGGCAGGTTATGCCGAAGCTTAGGTATTGATAACGAAAGCCGTCACCGTGCTTTAGGCGATGCCGAGGCAACGGCGGAGTTATTCGGTATGATGCTGCGTGCTGACAAGGAAGATCATATAAAAAAAGCCCTTAAGCAAAACTCAAAAGAGCAGTTATTACCTCCGCATTTACCAAAAACAGATATTGAAGCGCTGCCAATGATGCCGGGTGTATATTACTTCCATGACGAAAAGGGAAAAGTAATTTATGTAGGCAAAGCCCGTAATATAAAAAAACGCGTTTGCAGCCATTTTACGGGTAATAACCCCGGCCCCCAGCGACAAGAGTTTTTACGTAATATCCACAGAATAACGTTTCAGGAATGTGGTACAGAATTGATAGCTTTTGTTTTAGAGGCTGTTGAGATAAAACGATTGTGGCCAAAGTACAACCGATCCTTAAAACGCTTTGAGCATGCTTACGGGCTATTTGTTTTTGAGGATCAGAGTGGATATATGCGTTTGGCGGTTGATAAGCGGCGAAAATTCGCTCTTCAGCCCGTATACACCTGTAACTCAATAAACGAAGGTTACAGCATTATCCATAGCCTTATTGACCAGTTTGAGCTTTGCCCTAAGCTTTGTTTTATACAACGCAACAGTTATGCCTGCACAGGTGTTCATTCCGGCGCTTGCGCCTGCGAGGGTTTGCAGCCGGTTGAAGAATATAATAATAAGGTAGCTACTGCAATTGAAGGATTAAAGAATGCTTTGCCAACCTTCGCTATCCGCGATGAAGGCCGTAACTACGATGAGCATAGCTGCATATTGGTAGAGCGCGGACAGTTTTATGGCATGGGCTATATTACACCCGGCTTTCAAACTAACGATTTGCAGCAATTAAAGACCCAGCTTACCCCTTATCCCGGTAATGATTATATCCGCAATATGGTAATGAACTATGGCGAAAAATTCCCGGATAGGATGGTGGTTTTTTAAGCTAATTTTCTGAAATTATTTGCTTTATATGTTATTGATTAATAATTTGCATTAGCATAAACCTATTAATACCCCGTGCATATTGAAATCCTAAAGTTGCCCGTCTTTGGTAAAACGGGTTGGCTGCGCTTTTGCCATTTATAAAGGCGAAATCTAAACTTATTTATTATGAAAAAATTAAAATTGCCTAGCGGAAAAATGCTGTCTAAAGAACAAATGAGGTCAATTAGTGGTGGGTATTGGGCGTCGACTTGTTATTTTTCTTGCGACGATCCATCGATTTTTACTCCTCAACTCGATTGTAATTCTCCTGGGGATTGTTGTATTGTTGCTCAGGAGTATGTTAGGCAATTTTGGCGTCAGTATCATACTTTTTGCACAGTTACCTGCTCTGGGCTAAATTGTTAATTCTAAACTTTTATCTGCATAGGAAGACAAGTTGGGGACACGTCTTATGCAGATAACTTTTATATTAAAAGTTTTGAGATTCTTTCAATCTCCTTCCGATTTTATTGGCGATGTACTTTTCCGAGGACCTACCTTGTCGTTTCCGTCGTTTTAAGAATGACGATCATTTTGGTAACATTTATACTACAGTGAAATTTTTTTTAGGGTGAAGGAGTGCTTCGTGTATCCTTTACATAGGCAGTATATGCCTTATTGTTGCAATTATTTAACACTTTTTAAACTTTTCGTGCGTTTTAAGGTCAAAAAAGCAGCTAATAAGTTTTTGAGTAAGGGGGCGGGCTTGTTTTTGAACCCATATTAATTAAATTTGTTCGCTCAACCTACAGCAGTTTTAAATAAGTAATACAACAATTAATTATATACACTAACGGAAAATGAAGAGGACTATCGTATTAACAAGTTTTATATGTGCTATGCTTGTTGCTAATTTGTCATTTGGTCAAACCAAAAAGAAAACCACGGTTAAAAAGACCACTAAAGTTACAACAGTAACCGCTACGCCAAAGGTAAGCGCGGCTGACCTGGTAATAGGCAAACAGGCGCTTACCAAATCAGATTGTTTGGCTTGTCATAAAGTAGATGGCCCGTTGGTTGGCCCTGCTTACAATGATGTAGCAAAAAAATATGCACCAACCGAGGCAAATTATGATATGCTGACCAAGAAAATAATTGCAGGTGGGTCAGGCAACTGGGGAGCAGTACCAATGTCGCCGCACCCATCCTTGCCTCCGGCAGATGTAAAAAAGATGGTACAATATATATTGTCTCTTAACTAAAAAAAAAAAGCTCTACCTTTAAAATAGGTAGGGCTTTTTTCGTAATACCGTTTTAATATTAGCCGGTTCGGCTAAGTAATGCAAGTCGCGGAGCTAACCTTTCTGCGAAATGCAACCAATAGAAACCACTATAAACTTAAATTATATAAATAATCATGTACACAAAAAAACAGGGCAAATCATACGGCTTACTTATAGTAGCTGCTATAGTTGTTTTATCGGTATTTAACTTTAACGCGGCATTGGCCAAAGATCCAAAAGTTTTGGTTTTCGGGTTACCGGCGGCATTTGTGCATACATCCATACCAGCTGGTGTGGCTGCCGTGCAAAAATTGGGTAAAGCAAACAAATTTGATGTTGTAGTTACATTTGACATCGATGATTTTAACGATGCTAACCTGAAGCAATATGCAGCAGTTGTTTTCGTAAGCACCACAGGTGACTTTTTTAAGACAGATGCGCAAAAGGATGCTTTGAAAAAGTTTATCCAACACGGCGGAGGTTATGTTGGCATACACGCTGCCAGCGATGCCGAAAAGCAATGGCAGTGGTACGGCGACCTGGTAGGTGCGTATTTTAAACAACATCCAATGGGTGTTCCGTTAGCAACTATTGACGTTGTTGACAAAACCTCAATAGCGACCAAAATGTTACCGGCTCGTTGGGAAAGAAAAGATGAGTGGTACGCTTATACTTATGCGCCAAAAGATGTGAATGTATTGCTAAAATTAGACGAAGCTTCAACACCTGCCGGTACTTATGACGGAAGAAATGCAGGTGCAAAGATGGGCGATCATCCTTTAGCCTGGTGGCATGATTTTGATGGCGGCCGTTCTTTTTATACAGCTTTAGGTCATGACCCAGCCGCTTTCGACGAGCCTTTTGTATTGCAACATATTTTAGGTGGTATTGAATACGCCATCGGTAGAAAAAAAATGCAATAAGATTCAGATTCCCGAGAAACTAAAAACTATATATAACCTGTAATAATGAAAAATAATAACAAGTGGCTTTTGGGTATAGCCTGCTTATCGGCAGTGGCTTTTTATACCTGTAAGTCGTCTCAAAAGTATGCTACACAATACCCTGTAGAGCGCGATGCCGCAGGTCGGATAAAGGTGAATATGCACCCTGATCCTACGCCAAAGTCGCCTGAAGAAGAGATGAAGCACATTTACTTACCTGCCGGATACCACCTGCAGTTAGTAGCTTCAGAGCCGATGGTAAGCCAGCCGGTTGCTATTGCATGGGATGGTGCAGGCAGAATGTACGTAGCCGAAATGAATACCTACATGACTGATGCTGACGGAAATGGTCAGCGTGACGAAAAATGTAAGATCAAGCTTTTGGAAGACACCAACGGCGACGGTGTTATGGATAAAATGACCGTCTACGTTGAAAATATAGTAATGCCAAGAACACTGCAGCCACTTGATAATGGCCGCTTATTGGTAAACCTTACCTGGACAAATGATGTATTTTGTTTCCAGGATACCAATGGCGACGGCGTTTCTGATAAAAAGACGACAGTTTACACCAGCCCGACAGTTGGTAACAACAATAACCTTGAACACCAAAAAAGTGGTTTGATCTGGAATTTGGATAACCGCATGTATGTTACTTATGATCCGGTTCGTTTCACGCTGCAAGGCGAAAAAGTAATTGGTGAGGAGATACAGGAAGGCGTACCACCGCAATGGGGTTTAACGCATGATGATTATGGTCGCTTGTTCTTTTCAAACGCTGGTTCTGAAACTCCTGCGCGCGATTTCCAACAAAATATTCATTATGGTCAGTTAGATGCCAAGGATCAGTTTGATGCTGAATTTCAGGAAGTTTGGCCAATTGTGACCACTCCTGACGTTCAGGGCGGCCCAATTCGCTTACGTTCTACAGACAGCACTCTTAATCACTTTACTGCAGTTGCAGGTCAGTCAATCTATCGCGGCAACATGCTGCCTAAAGATTTGTACGGAGATCTGTTAATTCCTGAGCCTGTAGGTCGTATCATTC
>CAMLFI010000197.1 GCA_946479225.1 uncultured Mucilaginibacter sp.
ACGTAGAAAATTTTTCGGACATGTCCTTCATGCGCACAGGCAATGCGCTGAGCGCGTACTTTCCGTTTGCAAAAAAAGGATGGGAAGTTAAGCCGCCATCAACTACTATCTATTTAAATGGCACCTATAAAGGCAAAGCTGTTTCGCCGTGGCGCACTACAATGGTAGCCAGATCACTTAACGCATTGACTAATTCAGACCTGATAACTAATTTATGCCCGCCGCCGCCAAAAGGATCAGATTTTTCGTGGGTTAAACCCGGCCGCAGTATGTGGCAATGGTGGAGCATTGGCGCGCCGAAGCTGGATGACCAGAAACAATGGTTTGATGCAGCAGCCAAGCTAAAATGGGAATACTACCTGATTGATGATGGCTGGCGTAATTGGAAACAGGAAGGCAAAGATCAATGGGCACTGCTTAAAGAGGCAATAGACTACGGCAAAACCGTTGGTGTAAAATCAATTGTTTGGGTTGATTCAAAGGAGTTTAGAAAAGCGCCGGAGCGCAAGGTGTATCTGGATAAAGTTAAAGCCCTTGGCGCCGCCGGCATAAAAATAGACTTTATACCCGATGCCACTGCCGAGATAATGCAATGGTATGCTGAAACACAGCAAGAGTGTGCCGATCTGCACTTATTACTTAACTTTCATGGCAGCGTAAAACCGACCGGGCTAAACCGTAGTTTCCCAAATGATATTACGCGCGAAGCCATACGTGGTAATGAGTATCATATGACCCGTTACCGCCGTGTTATGCCTCCGCAGCATGATGTTACGGTGCCCTTTACGCGCCTGTTAACCGGTCCGGCTGATTTTACTTCGGTTATATTAGACCCGAAACAGCTTGCCACGACTAAATTTAGCTGGCCGCATGAGTTTGCACAGGCGATAGTTTACCTATCGCCGATAATACATTTTACAGATCAGTATCAGTTTTACCTGGACAACCCGATGTTTGACCTTTTTCAAACCGTACCTACCACTTGGGATGAAACCCGCGTATTGCCATGCACCAGCATGGGCGATGTGGTAGCATTTGCAAGGCGTAAAGGCACAACCTGGTGGGTTGGTGTAATGAACGGGAGCGAAGAACGCGAGATAAAGATCCCGCTAGATTTCCTGACCAAAACAACCAAGGCTACGTTGGTTTATGATGGTGAAACTAATACCAGCGTTGATAGAAAAGAGCAAACTGTATCTAAGAAAGACGTATTAACCATTAAGCTGCGCCCGAGCGGTGGGTTTGTGGCTAAGATGTAGTATTCCGTTAAATATCCTTAATAAAAAAAGCTCTGGTATTTAGTCAGAGCTTTTTTTATAAGACGTCATTTAAACGCATTTGCATCTTTAAAATACTTATGGCAGATAACCCGTGAACTTTTTATTCAAAAAAAACCAATATTCCCGATAAATTAAATATTAATTTGTTCAGGACTTTATCCAAAGGGTTGTCCACTTAAACAAGAGTCATGAATAAATTTCATCTAATTTGTTTGCTTACGCTGTCTTGCGCATTTTCCGCAAAGGCCCAGCACAATAAAGAAATAGAGGTGTACCTTATTGGCGGGCAGTCTAATGCTACAGGTCAGGGTTATATCGCGAATATGACGGATACGATGCAAATCGACAGAAGGGTATTTGTCTTTCATTCCGGCAAACCACACCTTAACAGCGGCTTGCCACCTTTCACTATCCAACCACTTCGCCAAGCTTCAGAATCACCGGACAGGTTCGGACCTGAACTGGGTTTTGGCAGCAAGCTCCAAAAATTAAGAGGAAAAGCTCAAATCGCTCTTATCAAGCATGCACACAGCGGCACTGACTTGTATAACCAATGGAACCCGGGAAAAAACAAAGCCGACACCTCTGACTGGGGCGTGCAATATAAAATTTTTGTTAAAACAGTTAGCGCGGGATTGGACAGTCTGCGTAGACGCGGTTATTATCCGGTAATTAAAGGTATGCTTTGGCAACAAGGCGAAAATGACGCTGATAAGGGCGACACCATTAGTAAGCAATACGGAAAAAACCTGGGGCACTTTTTTGAACGGGTGCGCAAACAATTCAACGCTCCCAAAATGCTGTTTGTTTACGGTTATGTCTATCCTCCGCCAAATACAGGCAAGGGCATTAGCCAGGTGCGACAGGCCGAGCATGATATTGATCAGGATTCGAAAACATCAATATCCGTAAAAAGGGCATTCGTTGTCCAAACAGATGATCTGAGCCAACGGGCGGATGATCCCCATACGCCTTATCCAAAAGATCATATCCACTTCGGTACTAAAGGAACCTGGGATTTGGGAGTCAGGATGGCCGAGAAAATGAATAGTAAACTTTGAAAACTTATTATAAATAAAAAAGAAAAACCCCTTAAATCATACGATTTAAGGGGTTTTCGATTCTATTGGATCACTCTACGTCGGGATGGCGGGATTCGAACCCACGACCTCCAGCACCCCATGCTGGCGCGATACCGGGCTACGCTACATCCCGTTTATTTTCTGCTGCTTGTAACCCCCTGTAAACCAACATTGACTCCGTATTGCCATTTGATGATTGTTGTTAATTCCCCGGTAGTACACAAAGCCGTAAACAGGTCGACAAATATAAAAAATGAGACTAAAAGTTGTCAAATAGATTTAAAATTAAGATGTGTCTATCATATCTGCATTGAATTAGGAAAACAAATTTTGTCAATGTTCATCCTCATGTTTCAATTCACAGAAACTTAGATTTTATCTTTTATAGAGGTTGTATAAATGTTGAATTGGATGTTGGGGCTATAGCCTTTAAAAGGTAAAAAGTGCAAATGAATATTCAAAGGTTTTTCCGCAGCAAATAAAAGGAATCCATTCGGGTTGGATAATTGGGTTTATGCATCCACTCAACGACGGTTTCCAGATTGGGAAAATTATGACGTTTTACAGAAATCTACCCATTTTTATCCTTACGTATCCGTTATGAAGCGTAATTGGAACGCTACTATCTTTCATAAATAAATTAGTGTTAAAAATACCCTCGAATACATATCCACCGGTTTTCAGTTGTTTTAACTTAACTATTTTAAACTCCGAGTTGGCCTGGCTGTTTTCGTTCAGTATGTTTTGTCGGCCAAACACACTAATGTCGAATGTTGTAATAGCTCGTCTTTCTTTAAACTGAAGAAAGCCAATAGCAACCCCGTTATGAGAGTTATCTCTATTGAAGTCAATAGGATAAGCATAAGCCCCAATTGATATTAATTGAGTTACGCTTTTAAGTGTTGCAAAGGTGCCTAAAACGTTGGTATAGTTTAAATCAGTTTTTGCGAACTTTTTTACAAAATATAAAGTAATTGCACCGTCACTGCCGGAAAACGTAATTTCACGCGAGAAAAGTAAAGTGTCATTATCAACCGAAAACTCTCTGCCATCTGAACTTTTTTTATCTATTCGTTTATTTGCTTCCCGGTTCCCTATAACTTGTGAACTTACTTCATTAAAAGCATACTGTTTTCCATCAATGATAAATGAAATACTATCATTCAAAGTAACCTCGTCATTTAAAACGCGTTCATTGGGTTGTACTACCTCGCTTTTTCTGCACGACGCTGCAATAACAAAAAATAAAGAGAGATAGAAGAGTGTTGTGTTTTTCATGACAGGTGTTTAGATAGCGTAAATATAAAACTTTCTGTGAAAAAAAGCCCCGACATTTTATAACCTTCTATACACGTGTTAAAGATCTGGTACACGAGTATCTTGGCTGCACTTTTAATGTTGCTTATATTGAATCTGAAATATCTTTAAACAGACTTAGTCGCTGGATTGGTTTTAGTCATTTATGTGCGTTAATGTATTCAGCTCCATTTTGTGTCGGTGTCTTGTATCATAGCCATCAGCTAATTCGTAAACTTGCAAACCTTCAGTAGTTAGAATGAGGTTAATCACATTCCGGACTTCCGCATCATCATATATGATAAGCTAGCCACCCTAAAATAATCTTTTGTAAAAACCCGCTACATTAGTACCTTGTATGTCCAAAACCACCTAATCATGAGGCCAATAATTATACTTAAAGCAATATTTTTTTTATTAATAAGCAGCTCTGTATTCGGGCAGGCAACTACAGGCAATATTGTTATCAGCAAAGCTGATATTGAAAAAGCCGGGCGCTCCATTCCTGCTTCAGCTATTGGCGAGCCGGTTGGTTCGGTTGTATTATACGAGCCGCGTTGGGTTGATGCAACGGCAACAACCCCTGCCCACGGCATTGTGGAGGGTTCCATCATGCCGGTTGATCCAAAAGGATGGCCCATTAATTTCAGGGTGATACTTCCTGCAAGCTGGTCTTTAAGGGGTATGCAGCAAGGCGGCGGCGGAATGAACGGATCGCTTGGCGTAAGCGCAAGGGGTGCTTCGCTTGGTAAAGGATTCGCGCTATATGGCAGCGACGGCGGTCACCAGGCCGGAGGTATGGGGCCGAACAAACCCCTGGCAACGGGACCGGGCGGCGATGAATGGGCGCTTAATGACGAAGCCATAAAAAATCTGGGCTATATGCAAATGAAAAAAACGCATGATGCAGCCATAGTTATTATGGAACGGGTGTATGGTAAAAAACCAACCTACAATTATTATGTAGGTACATCGCAGGGAGGCCGTGAAGCGCTTACCGTTGCACAGCGTTACCCTGCCGACTATGACGGCATTATTGCCAATGTGCCTATCGTTAACAATACAACCCTTATGCTTGCCCCTGTGCTTGCACGCATACAGGAAAAACCTGCCACAAACTGGGTTACGCCTGCAAAAGTAAAAGCTATTACAGCTGAGTTTATGAGACAGAGCGATACGCTTGATGGAATATCAGACGGAATGATCAACAATTATATGGCTGCGCGCGCCATTTTTAATGTAAAAGACGGTATTGGGCCTAAAGATCCCTGGAAAGCGCTAAGAGCGCCAAACGGAATAGATCCAAACCCCGCGGATGCAACAGTGAATGCGAAGCTTACCGACGGGCAAATAAAAACGCTCGAATTTATGTACAGCCCGTACACCTGGAAAACACCTTTAGCCAATGGTGTTAAATCCTTCGGAATGTGGTTGCCGAATACCTCGCCGGCCGATTTTGGAATGATTGCCGGGAGCCGTTTTAAAGGGCAGGAAGGCGCCGCCGAAAATGCACCGATGTTCACCCACCTTGGAGTTTTAGGTACTACCGGATTTTTAATGAAGGACATTAAAGCCAATTCGCTTGATTATGTAGAGGACGGTCCTTATGTAAAGCGCAGACAGGAAATATCAACATGGCTGGATGCAACCAACCCCGATCTTTCTGCATTTTATAAACGAGGCGGAAAAATAATAGTTACCATTGGTTTGATGGATAATCTGGCTTCAGACGGAGCACAGTTGGATTATTATCAGTCGTTGCTTGATAAAATGGGAAGAAATAAGGTGGATGAATTTGCCAGGTTATTTGTGGTACCGCATGGCGGCCACGGGTTAAGTGGCAAAGGATATGCTGTTAACGGCGAAGGAAAACCTGTGAAAGTAAAAAACATTGCCGGCCCAAGCGGCGACGATAACATTGATCAGCTAGTATCATGGGTAGAAAAAAAGCAGGCACCTGCTAAAACCCTTGTCATAGACGAAAA
>CAMLFI010000198.1 GCA_946479225.1 uncultured Mucilaginibacter sp.
AAACAGCCCTTTGGTGGGCGTATACATTAGGTAGACAAAAGAAATGCCAATTGCGTTTTTAACTTAAAAAACAATAGTAACGTGTGACGACAATTTAAACCGAGGAAATTACTTCCCCTATTTGGGTAAAATTCGCCATAATTGTCCGCCTTTAATTAACTAATACTAAAGTTGGACTGTATTTGAGGGGTGCTGTTGTTGTAGCCGCTATATTGTAATAGCTTAATAATTAATATAGCCGCACAGCGATTATTTATGAAACCATCGGGATAAACTATTGTTAGATAGGTTATGGAGTACAATGTGTATTTATTAGCTACCGACCCGAAAAATCCGTGCAGAGACGTTATACACTCAAGAGATACCGGTTTAAAGATCAGGGTTTATTGCTTAAATAGTGATAAAATAACTCCTGATCCGAACGAGATCCAGCTCTTTGGCTATGCCCATAATAAACTATATGCTTTTGAAACCATTGATATAACCGCTGAAGATGCCCTGGATGTTGTAGGTGCTATTCAATGGTATGCCGAGTATATTGACTACCCCGAAATGGAAATATTGCCCGAAGACCCACGGCCGGGCCATAGCAGCGATATTGCTATGTAATTTATTGGTAGCTTCTGTAACGCTTTTCCGAACGTAAAATACACTAAATGAGAGGGGTAAAATTAATTGAAAATTATTTTTGTAGAGTTGCTTATAGATTCTATATTTGCAGTCCCAAAACGAAGGGAGTTTAGCTCAGCTGGTTCAGAGCATCTGCCTTACAAGCAGAGGGTCACTGGTTCGAACCCAGTAACTCCCACAGAATAGAAAGTCCGACAGAAATGTTGTACTTTTTTGTTTAAACCAGGTAGTAGTTCAGTACATCTCGATTTATATCGGGAGGGTCACTGATTCGAACCGGTAACTCCTAAGAAGCCTCACAGGCAAGTAAGATTACTTGTAATATTTTTATTACTGCAATATATCAAAGGTAAAATTCACCTAATAAGCTTTACTTTTCAGTTATCAAATACTAATTGCACAATAGTATTTCCTATATTGATTATATAACCAATTATTCATTGTTATAAGACCTCTTTTACTGAGTATCTCAACACAGCTGTAAATATTGGTCTGTATATGTATGCATCAAGTCAGACCAATTAACCACCTCAAATTATAAAAATGAAACGTATTTTATCTACACTTCTTTTAGCAGGGATGACAGCCATTTCCTTCGGGCAGACAATACCAGGCGACTATAATGGCAGGGGCATGGCCCTTATACCCGACTATGAATACAAGGGATCGTCACTTTCGGGCTGGCATACCTTAGGTAATGCAGACTGGAAAGCCAATAACGGTATGATAACTGTAAAGGCAAATGGCACACCAGGTTATTTAGTATCTGATCGTGGTTTTCAGGATATTCATTTACGCATTTTATTTAAAGCTGATGCCAATACCGAGGTTGGTTTTTTGTTCCGTATGGAAAAAACAAGTGATGGATCTAAAGGCTTTTTAGCATCAATAAAAGGTACGGAAATGGGTTTTTATAAAGTTGCGCTTGATGGACAAGGTAAAGAAACCAAAAGAGAGGCTTTACATCCCGCCGGTGGTATAATAAGGCAGGCACCTCCGTTTGACCCAAATGCAAGGACACCGGAACGAGGCTCAGGAAGTTCGCCGCGCGGCGTTACCGGTCCTGCAACGGAACTTCTACCTTTTACGCGTCCTACGCCGGCACCCATTCCCGGGCAATGGAACCAGTTTGATGCCATACTAGACTTGAACATTATACGCGGCTATATAAATGATGGTGCCGAAAACACTTTCAGCCTAGAGACGGACACAGGCTTTGGGCCGATAGCGTTAATGATTAACGGTACAGGCGAAGTTCAGTTTAACGAATTGAGCTACGTAGATGCAGGAATTAAAAAAATGCCTAAGGAGCAAACAGGTGCCGGCTTTAAGGTGCAACGCATACAGGATATGTACTACTCATGGGCTGCAGGAGCGGGTGATTTTAATCATGATGGCGTTACTGATATTGTTGCCGGTCCGTATATTTATTTCGGTCCTGATTACACTAGCTCCCGCGAAATAGCTTACGCCGTATCGGGTGCACCATCCACAAAATTTACAGAGTTTAATTGCCAGTATGGTTATGATTTTAATGGCGATGGCTGGGATGATGTTTTAAGCGGCGGTTCCTTATTTATTAATCCTAAAGGAGAATCCCGTCGTTGGGATAGATACCAGGTTATAAGAGGCATACAAACAGAAATCATGACATTTAGAGATGTTGATGGCGAGGGCAAACCCGAATTGGTTTACGGATCAGGCGGGCAGGTGTGCTATGCTAAACCCAACCCGGATGACGTTACCAAAACATGGATACAGCGTCCCGTATCTGAAAAGGGAGCATCAAATGCACATGGCATTGGTGTAGGCGATATTAATGGTGATGGTTTAATGGATATTTTAAATGTTAACGGTTGGTGGGAGCATCCAAAAAATGATGATGGTAAAATGTTATGGGCCTACCACCCTGTACCATTTGGGCGCATAGCGCATCGTGGCAACAATTATGGTGGCGCTGTAATGGGTGTTTATGATGTAAACGGCGATAAGTTAAATGACGTAGTAACATCACTTAACGCACATGGTTTTGGCCTTGGCTGGTTTGAACAAAAACGCGATGCTAAGGGTGATATAACCTTTGTCCGTCATATTATAAGTGATGATTATAGCACTAAAGATAAAAATGCCGGTGGCGTAACCTTCTCTGAAGCGCATGCCACAGCTTTTGCCGATATGGATGGCGACGGTATTCCTGATTTTATTACAGGCAAACGGTATTGGTCGCACCTGGATACTTATCTTGATCCGGACGCTTACGGGCCGCCGGTTATTTACTGGTATAAAACGGTACGTAACCCAAAGGTACCGGGCGGGGCCGAGTTTGTACCCCATCTGATGCATAACCGGTCTGGTGTAGGATCTGATGTGTTAGCTGTAGATTTAAATAAAGACGGAGCTGTAGATATTGTTACCGGCACAGACAGGGGGGTATTTATTTACTGGAACGAAATGAAAGGGAAGGTTAAAGCCAAAGCGGTTGCTAAAAAGAAATAACAGTAACTCCAACAGAAGAAAGTCCGATAGAAATATTGGCCGTTTTTTGTTTATATTAGGTTATGTATTTTACCTATATTGGTTATTCCGCCTCACGAAATCAACCTAAATATCAACCACATGAAGCTTAAAGACACATATTCTGTTTTTGTAACCAAAGATTTAAAGAAGACAAAGGAGTTTTATATTAAGTGGTTTGATTTTGAAATTTATTTTGAAGCGAGCTACTTTGTCTTGTTGCAAGCGCCAGACGGAAAACCTTTCTTTTTTGGTTTTATGGACGAAGAGCACCCGTCTTCTCCTCCGTCAATCCCCGCTGTAAATTTTAAGTCAGGCGTTTTCTTAACGTTAGAGGTTGAGGATGCGAAAGCAGAATATGACAAGTTGCTAAATGCGGGACTAAATATCAATTATCATTTAAAAGACGAAGTTTGGGGGCAAAGAAGATTTGGCCTTACTGACCCTAATGGAATGTATATTGATATTGTGCAGCAAACAGAGCCAGAGAATAATTACTGGGAACAATACCTGCCAAAGTAAACAGTTATTTTAACTCAATCACCACCTCTCCGCTGCTCAATCCTGCGGCATCAACCTTTAATTTGATAGCGCCTTTTTTACCATTTTTTAATGGTCGTAAAATAGCCAAGGCCTCGCCACGGTAGGTTTTGCAAACGGGGCTGTTTACGCTCTCCATATCGTTAGGAGATGCACTGCCTGATCCTGCTATTTCCCCATCGCCGGAAACACTAAGTTTTACAGGGATGGCAGCATCTGGTATAATATTACCCTGCGCATCGGTAATGGCGATCTTTACGTACGACAGATCATTTCGGTTGGCTTTAATACTTTTCCTATCAGCAATGAGTTTGATCTTAGCCGGCGCGCCTGTGGTGGTAAGCTGCTTTGATTCCATTTCCTTGCCATCCTGAATGCCTATTGCTTTTAATGTGCCGGGCTGATAAGGTACCTTAAATGTGGCTATCAGCTTGGTTTCGTCCCCGGATTTTTGCTCACCTATAACCTTGCCGTTTAGTTCCAGGCGTATTAATGGATATCTTGAAAACACACGCACATCCATAGTATTTCCTTCGTTACCGGCCCAGTTCCAGCTTTGCCGTTCATCCGGCCAACCCCACTGACTAACAATTTCTCTTTTCCCTTCGGGGATAGGCGAATGTACTGCCATTTCCAACTTACTGTTTTCCCATATCACATCCCGGTAAAACATCTGTGGTTTTTTTGATCCGATAAGATCAATGTCTCCGCAAAAGCCATTAAACCAGGGGAACGGTTTAAGTAGACCTCCTCTTGCAGATTCGTCGTTTAATCTGCTATTACCTAACCCGGTTTCACCAATATAATCCATTGCTGTCCAAACAAAGTCTCCAATTACATAGGGGTTCTTTTTAACAAGCTGCCAATAGTCAAAAGCCTCTTTTGCGTACGACTCTGTTCCCATCATCACCCTTTCAGGATGTTTTTTATGGTCCGATTCATACTCTGAGCGCATGTAGTTATAGCTACCAACATCAAGCATGGCAAATGCCGGTATGGTCGATTCCCATTTGTACCCGGCATGGTCATAAAAGCTGCAAATAGACTCGGTAACGGGGCGAGTACTGTCCAAACGTTTAACTTCTGCAACCAATTCTTTTTCGATAGCTAACCCCAAAGAATCTACACGCTCGTTAATTTCATTGCCTATGCTCCAGAAGATAACCGAAGGATGGTTTCTGTCGCGGTGGATCAAGGCTGCAAGATCTTTTTGCCACCATTCTTTAAAGTATAAGTGATAGTCCTGCGGATTTTTAGGCCGCTCCCACATATCAAAAGCCTCGTTTATAACCAATATACCATTTCTATCGCAGGCATCTAAAAACTGCTTTGATGGCGGGTTGTGGGCGGTTCTGATAGCATTGAAGCCATTGGCCCGCATTAGCTCAACGCGCCGCTCTTCCGCACGATCAATAGTTGAGGCGCCTAAAAAGCCGTTGTCATGATGCAGACAACCACCTTTCAATAAAACCCGTTTGCCATTTAATGTAAAGCCCGTAGTGGCATCGAAATGGATAGTACGGATACCAAACGGTGTTTTAATTCTATCCACTACCTTGCCGCCGCTAATAACCTCTACCTGCGCGGTGTAAAGATCAGGCTTCTCAACCGACCATGCTTTTGGGTGGTTAACTGTTAAATATTGATCAATTTGTTTTCCGGTTGATAGTACCTTGCCCAAGGGAACTTTTGTGGTTTGAGCGATTTTACCGTCCGGACCGATCAATTTGATCAGCAATTGTAAAGCGTTAGTTTTCGTCGTATTCTCAACTATAGCCGAAACTTTGATTTTTGCCTTATCGGCCGATAAACTTTCTGTATTTACCCAAACGCCGTTTTGCGCTATGCGGACAGGTTGTTTTCTGATAAGATAAACATGCCTGTAAATGCCCGAACCACTGTACCAGCGCGAATTTTTCCCTTCGTTG
>CAMLFI010000199.1 GCA_946479225.1 uncultured Mucilaginibacter sp.
TTAAGAAATTTTCGAAAGCGTGATTTTAAAAACGACTTCCATAAGTCGACACCACCGGATTTTCCGAAGATAAAACCGAAGCCGTTAAATTTGTATTTTATGGGGAAGGGCAGGTTAAGGTCGCCCTGGTTGCCGCTTACCAGTACATCAACATCGCCCATTTGCTGTAGCAGCGGCACAATATCCATTGAGCGGCTTAAGTGGCCGTTGCCGGTGCCTTGTATTGCGTAAAGTATTTTCATTTAGCTAATTAAAAATTAACATATAAAGAGAGTTCTTGCTGCTCTCTTTATTATTAACTGATCTTGTTACTCAATGAAAAAGAACGGTAGGGTAACACATCATCTGAATAATGATGCAAAGCTACGCCCGGTATATTAACGCAATGTTAATTTACTATTAGATGTTAAGGGGAGAAATTAAGGTTAAGCCTTTTTCTTTTTAAGGGTGATGACCGTTATCTCAGGCCAAATACCCAGCCTGCCCGAAAAAGCAAGGAAACCAAAACCACGGTTAACATACAGGTAGCGGTTTTTTTGGTTGATCAAACCCGCCCAATCCAGATAACGGTATTGAACCGGGCTCCACCGTATGCCGGCCACTTCTACACCAAACTGTGCACCGTGCGTATGACCCGATAAGGTGAGATGAATGTCAATAGGGTTATAACGTACCTGCTCTTCCCAGTGGGTTGGATCGTGCGAGAGTAGTATTTTAAAAGCGTTTTTGTCAACACCAAGCATGGCTTTTTTAAGGTCGCCTTCCTGTTTAAAGCCCTTGCCCCAGTTTTCTACACCGATAAGTGAGATCTTTTGACCGTCTTTTTCTATTTCGACATTCTCGTTCAATAATAAGCGGAAACCAATGTCTTTGTGATGCTGTTTTAGCTTATCAAGGTTTGCAACCTTGGCCTGGGGGCTTTCCCATTGCACATAGTCGCCGTAGTCATGATTGCCTAAAATAGAGTATTGGCCGTACGGCGAACGCAACTTACTAAAGTTATCAATGTATTGTTCAATCTCGTCGGAGTGGTTATTTACCAAATCGCCGGTAAAAACAAACAGGTCGCTCTTTTGAGCTTGTGCCATGTCAATCCCTTTTTGCATGGCGGCTTCATTATCAAAGCTGCCTGAATGAATATCAGATAATTGCGTAATGGTAAAGCCGTCGAATGCTTCAGGCAGTTCGTCAAAATAAATAGTGTGGCGATGTATTTTATAGTCGTATTTACCCCTAACTATGGCGTATAAAAAGCCAAAGAACGGAAATGCGGCAAGAAGCACAGCTAGTTCGCTTATAAATTTGCGACGGCCCGGGAAATGGGTTTGGGCTTTGGGCTCTGCAATTAAGTTATATAACCCCACAAAAAAACCACCCAGATCGCCTAATCCAAGCACGATGGAAAATACCAACTTGGTAACAAAAAAAGCCAGGAAAAGGCTAAGCATCCACTCGTTAAAATGGCCCATACCTTTGGTGCCACGCATGGTGCCAAAGCTCACTAAAAATATCACCGTAACGGTAACGGATAGGAGAGGGAACCCATAAGCAACTAATGCGCGGGCTAATTGCGACTTCCAGTCGCTGGTGAGGGTTTTAAGGCCCGAGAAAACGTACCAATCAAAAATAAAACTTATTACTGCTATAAACAGGAAGATAGAAAAGAAGCCGCCTCTGCGCATAAACTACACTGTGTTTTGAACCGCAATTTAAAAAAGGAAAGCTAATCTGGATGTAAAATTTGGCTATAATATAAAAATAAAATCCCCGGCGTTAAAGCAGGGGATAAGCCTAATTAATATTGGCGCGGTGGCGCATATCTGTGTTCGCGATTGCGATCATAATCGTTGTGATCATTGTGATGGTAACGATCACTGCTATAACTGCGCATTTGTCTTGAACGGTGATGAACGGAGCAGCTTGTTGCTATTATAGTTATAAGTAAACCGGAAATAGCGATGATATTTATAATTAACTTTTTCATGATATAAAGTGTCTTTTCAGGCACG
The DNA here is from genome assembly GCA_946479225.1 of uncultured Mucilaginibacter sp. The sequence goes on from CAMLFI010000199.1 coordinate 2,010, forward strand.
CTTATATCAATTAAACTATAATATTGCTTAAAGGTTTAAAATGCGGCTACGCGTTTGCCGGTTTTGCCGCCAGACGACTAATAGAAATATATACCGCATTCAGGATGATAAATCCTACTAAAAGAAAGCCGCAGTTAGACATCACCCGCCCGTAACCCAGTTCGGTTACATCTAAAAAGTTATAAGGATAGAGACCAGTAAAAGCGCCCCGTGTAAGAATGTAAATAGTGTAGATAAACGGATAAACCAGCCACAACAGGGTATTGATCCATTTAATGGTGATCTTTTTTACCAGTAACAGCCAGAAAACAACAAAGGCTATTGGACTTACAATGTGAAAAATATCGCTTGTAACTTTGAAAAGTCCAATGGGATGGAACTGCTCGCGAAGCATAAAATGATACACCAGGCCCACAATAGTAATGTAAGCGGCCATGGCTCCAATGACATAAGGTGCAGCAAAAAAGCGTCCCCATTTTGATTGAGGTTTTATTACCAACAATGTCAGTAAAAGCGCCAGTAAAAAATTGGTTTGAATAGTAAAATAGCTAAGCAGCTGCACTATGGCTCCGCCCAACGTTCGGCCTTTTTCAAGGTAATCGGGGATGGAAATATAAAATTGAAGTACTATACCCATCCATAAAGTGACCGCCAGTAATGCCGCGAAAGTGAGGTGAAGTTTGTTTTTCATCGGAGATTTTACTTCTTCTTTTTTACCCGTTTTTCGGTAGCTGCTTGCCAGGCAGTTGTAATGGCATCTTCCAGCATATCCTGCCGTACAGCGTTTAACTCAAACAGTGTGTAGCCATGTAGACCCCATTTATTAGGAACTGGATAGATAATCGCCGGATTAAAAGCCGAAAATACCGATTGGTCGATTAATGACAATTTAACCATTGCCCGTTGCTCAGGTACCCAAAGTGTAGCGAATGTACGTTTGTTGGCCCTGAACGCGGGCTTGCCAAAATGATTGTATTCCTCTGTCCCCGGTAGGGATAAGGCAAACTGGCGTACGGTTTCAATACTGATCATAAGGGATATGGTTTAACAGAGATAAAGATAAAAATTAAAGCGAGAAACGTGTGTTTCAGCGCGAGCCATAAAAAAACAAAAGGCCCTCAAAATTGAGGGCCCAATGCATTCTGTTCTTTGTTATTAGTATCTTCTGTATGGAGCGTAGTAGGGTTGGTTAACATAGTAGCGATGACCACCTCTGTAATGTACCACCTGACGATATCTTGCCGGGCCGCGGTGAGCTACTACAACCGGTCTGTGATATACTACCGGTCTGTGGCGTACAACTACCGGTCTGCTGTAAACTACCGGCCTGTCATATACAACTACGTGGCGCGGTGCCGGTGTGCCAATTTGTACGCCAATGCTTACCTGTGCTTTGGCTGCCTGAAATCCTAATATTAATGCTATTGTTGCTACGGCTATTTTTAAAGTCTTCATGTTCGTATGTGTTAAAATTATCCTATATGTTGTTGTTTATTATTGAGACGAGCCCAATAGCACAGGGTTTAACAAATACACTGCCGAAAGCTATAAATTGCTGTGAAACAGCTTTATAAAAATGAGAATATTGACTAATGAGGTAAAAATAGGTCAGGTAAATTACTCGTATGCGTTAAGCTTGTTGCGCAGTTGGCGCATTTCTTCCTGTATATCTTCCAATCGCTGCAGTAAATGGCTTATAGCTTCAATACCCGCTGTGTTTATTTCCAACTCGTTATGCAGGCGTGTTAGCCTTTCTAATTTTTGCAGCTCACTTTCAGGTATGTAGTAATCCTGGTCAACAACGGTAACCTCAACAAGTCCTGCTTGTTGAAGCTCTGTAATAAATGTATCCTCCACTTCGTGGTAAATACAAAACTGCTTAGCCGCTATTAAGTTTTCTGTTCTCATAATCTGTTGGTTTTATGATGATTTAGCCAGTTCTTCAAATAATTGCTTTTGTTTTTCGGTTAGGTTGGTAGGTATCTGCACATCATAAGTAATGTACAGATCGCCATGCTGGCCTTCTCTTTTATATACAGGCAGACCTTTTCCTTTAAGTTTTACTTTTGTGCCGTTTTGTGTTTCGGGTTTTACCTGAAGCTTCACTTTTCCGGTCAGCGTCTCTATAGTCAACTCGCCACCAAGCACGGCTGTATAAACATCAATTTTTGCTGTCGCGAAAAGATCAGCTCCCTGCCGCCTGAATCGCGAATCATCGCTTACTAAAAATTTAATATAAAGGTCGCCCCCCGGGCCGCCATTAGCACCCGGCCCGCCATGCCCCGCAATTTTTATGGTTTGCCCGTTCTCGACACCGGCAGGAATAGTAATGCGGATGTTCTTTCCGTTAACGGTAAGTGTTTGCTTATGCGTTTCGGCTATTTGGTTCAGGTTAAGTTGTAGTTCGGCATTATAATCTTGGCCACGATACTTTGCCTGCCTGCCTCTGGCTGCACCGCCACCACCGCCAAACATGGATTGGAAAAAGTCTGAAAAATCATTTCCGCTTCCAAATCCTTCAAAATCGAACCCCTGCGCGCCACCGCCGCCATAACTGCGCTGCTGGCTCTGCTGCTGTTGCCGGGCCTGATCGTAAGCTTCGCCGTGCTGCCAGTTCTCGCCGTATTTATCGTATTTTTTGCGCTTTTCGGGGTCGGCTAACACCTCGTTGGCTTCGTTAAGCTGCTGAAATTTTTTGTTGGCCTCGGCGTCGTTAGGGTTAAGGTCGGGATGATACTTGCGTGCAAGTTTGCGGTAAGCATTTTTTATGTCTTTGTCTGATGCTGTTTTATCCAGCCCTAAAACCTTGTAATAGTCAATAAACGCCATAGTTGTTTAGTTGTAAATACTAAACTTTAAAGATAGCGGAATGGTTTTTATAAATAAATGACGGTGGTCAATAGACGATCTGCAAATTAGAGATCTGTAGCGCCTGCGCGGCCACGCTTAATGTAATTGCGGATGTCTAACACAATACCTGCAAAAAAGTAAAATATAAGCGGGAAGCCTACGGCCAAAAACGAGGAGTAAATAAAAAACAGCCGGATCTTAGAGATAGAAATATTAAAGCGCTCGCCTAAATAGGTGCAAACCCCAAAAGAATACCGTTCAAAAAAAGTGATCAGTTGTTGTAACATAATTAATCAGGATAACTTTAATATTTTATTTCCAACGCTGCATTGCAGGCATTTCTTATAATTACAATAATAATTCTTCAACTCAAGCAACGCCTGCGATTCAAACGCGGAGGCTGCTTTAACACCCAACAAGTTAAAATCAGCAATGATCTGATTTTGCTCGCCGGGTAAACTTTCTAACAGTTTTAAACTACGATCAATGTAGTATTGCTGCTGGTGGTGCTTACCATAACTAAACAAAAATACAGCTAAAGTGTTTAAAAGTAACACATTAATTGATGCCGGGCCTAAATTTTTTGGGAAAGGTTTAGAAATTTTATCAAAACGGTACCTGTCGTCCCAATAAGCGTTTACTTTTATCCCATCAAACAGGTCGTCCAAGGCTTTTACGTCCCTTATATCAAGCACTTTTGAAAACAGGTGATTGGAGCTTACTACCAACGCG
>CAMLFI010000200.1 GCA_946479225.1 uncultured Mucilaginibacter sp.
TGCAGATTAGCGGATGTGCAGATATGCAGATGAGAAAATGTGCAGATGTTTGATGAGCACATTTCTAAAACACTATTTGTCATTTCGATAGAGCGGTGGGCTGGCTGTGTGGTGGCGCGAAAGAGAAATCTTTTCGAACTGTTAACGTTCCGAACAAACGGAGGGCTTACGAAACCGTATGGAAAAATCAATCATTTATGTAAAGCTTCTTGATGAAGGGACTGAAGTTTACCGGCCTGTTGATGCCTTGCATATCGGCGATATGCAGTATCAGATATTGGGTCATGATCTTTATGATCCGAATGATGAAAAATGGGAATTTCCTCCGGGAAGCTTTGTGAAGGTCGTCACCAAAAATTCTGATCAGGAAATAATTCTGGTGGCGCAAGCTTTATGCGAATTATAACAATCTGTTTTGTCAGTCCGCATCTTTGTCCTTGACTAACAGATTGTAGCATCCGATTCGAGTCCGGGATCGCAGATCCGGACCAACAAGTTGCGAGGTACGCTTAACGAAAAAAACGTTTTAAATTACGAAATATTCGTAGTAGATTTAACTCATGAAGCGACCAATACTTAAACTGCTTAAAAGCGGCGTAGCCATTGTATTATTATGTGGTGCATTAGTGTCACATGCTCAAAACTTGCCTAAAGTTCAAACTGCCGGTATAAAAGCACCTGTTGACGTAAAGATAGATGGTAGGCCCACGGAGTGGCCCCAATTTGAAGCTTATAATAACGCAACGGAGTTTTATTACACTTTAAGTAATGATAACAACAACCTTTACCTTGTGGTACAAGCCACACACCATAGCGTTATACAAAAAATTATACTTGGCGGCATAACATTAAGTTTGAAGAGTACAGAAAAAAACAGCAAGATACCGCCTGTTGAAATCACTTACCCGGACGTTCCAGTTCCATATGAATCAAACGTTAGTTATACACTTCGCACAAATAAAAAGCTGTCAGAAAAGCAACTGTCTGACCTTAACAAGCAGATATCCGGGCATATCAAAGAAATTCCGCTCAATGGTGCAAAGGGAATTGATAATGGCAAAATATCTATTTACAACGATTTGGGTATAATGGGTAATATCCAGATAGATGATAAGAAAGTTTACACCTGCGAGCTTGTATTGCCCTTAAAATATATTGCTCAGGTAATTGATGCCGATGGTAAATTTAATTATCGTATGCAGGTTAACGGATTGAATACACCAGACGGCAAACATGGCATTATAGTGGGCGGTAGAAGTTCCGCCCCATCTGCAGACCCGGCTATCCATGAGTCGGTAAACTGGCTTGACTCGCCAACCTACTTAGATGGAACCTATGAATTAGTGAAGTGATACAGGTTTAAGAGAAAACGATCAAGATTGCCACTAAAAGTTTTAGGTTTCCGCAGGGTCTCCTGAAAGGGACCCTAGGGTATCACAGATCGCGCTTCCAACGCAGGTCCTTTTCAGGACACTGCGGGGATATTAAAAGGGTTCCTTCTCAGTGTTATTTTCTTATTTCAATCGGAGTTCCTGGCGTTACATATTTAAACAAACTATCCATACCTGCATTTGATATAGCAATGCAGCCGTTTGTCCAATCTCTCAATCCTTTTTTCTTCTCGCTGCTGCCATGAATCATGATCTGATCTCCTGGTGATACGCTCATTTTGGATGCTTTTGCAATATGAGCAGAATCCGGGTAGGAAATTAAATAGCCTTTGTGATATTTAACTTGTGTGGTTTTACCCACCATCCTGTAATTTCCTTCAGGCGTTTTCATGTCGCCCGCCCGTTCCTTGTCGCCAACCGGACTTCTGCCTAGGGCGCAATGAAACGTTAGAAATGTCTCAGAGGACCTTTGAAAGTATAATAATCGCTTATGTTTTACTACCAGTATCTTGTCGGCTTGTCTTAACTGTGTGTAAACAAAATCAAGTGTGTTTATAGCATCCAACTTTGCATTTAAAAGTTGGGAAGACATTTGATCACCCGGGCGTACCCATAAATATTTACCATGTTCATTAAATCGAAATGTTGCCTTGCCGTTTAATAGCAAATCAAAATATTGACGAAAATTTAAAGGATTGTTATTTTGATCGACATAAACCAAGTTGGTATCTATATCGTTTGGAATCTTTATTGTTGATGAAGATTGTTGTTCAGCACCTTTGATGTTTAATTTATTTACAACAGGTGAAAAAAGAACGTAAATAAGGAAGATCGTCCAAGCAGCTTTCATTTTTAAATTAATTAATCAACAGCTCATCCGTCGTATTACAAGATTTGTTAGATGAAGCTCAATCAAAAATTCGTCTTCACCAAATTAATTATCCCTCCCGACGCTATCTGCAATCCTACACAAAATATCAAAAAGGCCATTAAACGGTTCACTATCTTTTCGTTGCTGGAGCCTATGTAGTTAATAAGGCGTTTGGTGTTAGCGAAGAATATAAATATCAAAATACAGATCCCGATAACCGAAATAAGCAGCGCGCCTATGTTGAGGAGGTAATTATCAATTGATCTATCAGCACCGTTGGCGCTTAAGGTGAATAATACAGCTATTGTGCCTGCGCCGGTTGTCATGGGGAAGGTGATGGGGAAGAAAAGCTTACCCTCTACAGCGCTGAAGTGCTCAGTGTTAAGGTCGGTGGTTTGCGTTGCCGGCGTTTTCTCTACCGCCTCGTTATCTGATGCCAGCGACTCCCAGCCAATTTTACACATCATTATACCACCGGCCAATTGAATGATCGGGATGGAGATACCGAAAAGCTCCAGAATCCAATGCCCCAATAATAAGGTGACAGTACAGATCAAAAATGCGTAAAAAGTGATCTTTTTTACCGCGTTTAGTCGCTCTTTGCGCGAAAGTGAAGTGAAATACGGATTAACAATAAAGGCCGTACCAACCGGATTAACCACCGGGAAAAGCGCTACAAAGCCAATAAATACCAAGTGAATGAAAGAGTTGAGATATTGCGGCATGGTGCAGGTGATCTGTTTATTGTTTAATTTCCAGCAATTCAACTTCAAAGATCACTACAGATCCCGGTTTTATTTTGCCGGCAGGGGCATTGCCAAAGGCAAGGCTAGGTGGTACAACCAGCCTGTATTTGCTACCCACGTTCATCAACTGTATCCCCTCAACAATCCCCGGAAGCCCATTTTTGAGTGAAATTGTTAAGGGGCGTCCTTTGTCCCGCGTAGTTTCAAATACCTCTCCGTTTATCAATGTCCCATGGTAATTCACTATTACCCTATCGCTTTCTAAGGGTTTTGCTCCTGTTCCATTCTGTATCATTTCATATTGTAAACCGCTGGCGGTGACCATCACACCCGGCCTTTTTTTGTTTTCCGCCAAAAAACGGCCGGCTTCATCCTTAGGATTGGCAACTACGTTAGATTCCCGCTTAGGTAGCGTGTTTTTGACGGCCGTGTTGTTAACAACTTTTTTGCCACCGGCAGTGGCTATGGACCAGGCTTCTAAACTACAACTGCCATTGGTTAATACTACACGTTGCCCGTTTTTCAGCAGCGTATAAGCTGCATTCCGCGAATCTATACCAACTATGTACACATCGCTTCCTGCTATAGCAATCCCCGTGGGATAAACAGATTCTGCCCCGATTAGTTCTATTGGCTGGCCATTTTTCCAATATCTGCCAACACCGGGGTTTCCGTATCCCGGGTAAAAGTTTTTTGCGTTGTCGCCAACAACCCCGGCTACATACACATCGTTTCCCGACACCGCTACGGCGGTAGCTAAACTTTCTTCGGTAGTGAGCACTTTGGTTTGCCCGTTTTTCCAATAAGCGGCTTGCTTGTTGCGTGCCCCGACTGCATACACCTCTCCATTCAACATGCTGATAGCCATTACCCTTTGCAGATCGTTGCTGATGGCTTGCACCAATTGGCCGTTTTTCCAATATACGGGCATATAGCCGTCCCTGCCAATTACGTAAACGTCGTTGTCAACAATATGTATTGTGCTAACGCTGGCTTCTCCCTCATATCCATTTGGGCCGGGCGGCTGCGGAAGCAATATTTCCTGTCCGTTTTTCCAATATCTTGGCTGCATCTGGTCCCGCATTTTGTTTCCGTATCTATCATGAAAAGGCTTAAATCCGTTGCCCGCCACATATACATCATTGCCTGACACGGCTATAGAAAATGCGCTGGCTGGAGAAAGAGCGGTACTTGGGAGCGACATTAACTGGCCATTCTTCCAGTATACAGCGTTTCCATCAAGGTCGCCGGCTATATAAACGTCGGTACCTGCTACCGTAACAGCTGTTGCTGAACCCCTTTCGGCATTCATTAGCGGTATACCGGGCTGTCCGTTTTTATAGTACATAGCGGTATAATTACCCGCACTATTGGCACAGCCGCCGGCTACATATACATCTACCTGATTTTGACTTGCAGTGCTCCGTTTAGGGGTTTGTGCGGCAACAGAGTTGCTAAATAAGCTGATCAAAGCCAAATAGCACAAGTATGATAATTGTTTCTTCATTATTGTTTTTAGTGCTAACAATGGATTGTTCTGCATTTTTATACGATGCACGGAAAGCTTGAAGTAAAAATAGCGATTTATTTTTCTATACAACGCGGTGTGGTACCATTGGTCCAAATGGATTCATTATTGCAGCTACTGCACGGTGCTTATGATCGAACAATTAACTTATAAGCTGGATACAGAATAAGGCAGCTTTAGCAGAATGACCTAATACAGATTTTTGAGCGAATCTAACTGTTCCAAAACGCGGAAAATCGCTGTTCCAAAGTGTTCCAAAACGAGTTAAAAACTGCTTTTGCCGACAAATGTTTATAATCAGATGTCTATATGGGTTTTACAGCTAAACTCACTGACTTATAAGTAGTTTCAAAGTGTTCCAAACTGTTTCGCTTAAAAAACTAAACATCCTGAAAAACAAATAGTTAATACCGTCAACAATATTTGGAACATCACAATGCTTTATATTTTTTGGAACACTTATTTACTAACCTTTTTAGGATTTAGCGTCAACAAGTCCTAATTTTACCATTATGAACAATTTGCCGCCATTAGCCGAGCGCATGCGCCCCAAAACACTTGACGACTATGTCGGTCAGAAGCATTTGGTGGGCCAGGGCGCGGTTTTGCGTAAGCGATAGAGAGTGGTGCGCTGCCCTCCATGCTTTTTTGGGGGCCGCCGGGCGTGGGTAAAACTACCCTGGCCTATATCATTTCGCAAACGCAGGACAGGCCGTTCTTCTCACTAAGCGCCATCAACTCCGGCGTTAAAGACATCCGCGAGGTGATTGAAACCGCCACGCGCCTAAGGGATGAGGGTCATACATTACCTGTATTGTTTATTGATGAGATCCATCGTTTCTCCAAATCACAGCAGGATTCGCTGCTGGGCGCTGTGGAGCGGGGTATAGTTACGTTGATAGGCGCCACTACAGAGAATCCCTCTTTCGAGGTGATCTCGGCTTTGCTGTCGCGATGCCAGGTTTACATTTTACAACACCTGGAAGAGGAAGACTTGATGGGCCTGCTGGATAAAGCCATGCGCGAAGATGAAGTGCTGAAAAAGAAGAA
>CAMLFI010000201.1 GCA_946479225.1 uncultured Mucilaginibacter sp.
GGCGTTGTTTTTCTGCCGATGCACTGGGGTAAAGTATTGGGCAATGATTTGAACAGGGCTAATAACCTCACTTCAGATCAAATTGACCCAATGTCTAAAGAGCCCGACTTTAAGTTTTGCGCGGTAAGGGTCGAAAAATATAAAAAGCCTTTTCAGCGTATAGTTGTAATTGGTGCAGGCGCGGGCTCTTATGGTTTTGTAAAATCATACCGTGAATTGAATAAGGAAGATAAGATAACTGTCTTTAGCAAAGAGAATTTCCCCTTCTATAACCGCATTATGTTGCCCGACTATATTAGCGGCGAACAAAAATGGGAGCAGTTGGTAAAAATGACGGACGAAGAAGAGCCGGAATATAATATCAACCTGTTACGCGGTGTAAGTATTGAAAAAATTGACCGTGTCAACAAAATAGTTACTGACTCAAGAGGTGTTAAAACACCTTATGATGTTTTGCTGATGGCTACAGGCAGCAGAGCAGCCGTGCCCAGAAACGTACCGCAGCTACCGGGTATTTTTACCATGCGTAATCGTACCGACGCTGACAACTTTAAAAAGCACGTGCCGCAAAATGGTCATGTTGTAGTAGTTGGCGGTGGCTTGTTGGGTCTGGAAATGGCTGCGTCATTACGTGAGATGGGCATCAAGATCACTATCATCCATCGTACTTCGCGGTTCCTAAACAGACAGTTGGATGCTTTAGGTAGCCAGCTTCTACACGAAGAAATGGCAGATCAGGGTTGTGATATTTATTATGACGATGAGATACAGTTGTTTTACGGTCGCTCTAAACTAACAGGCGTTGGCTTAAAAAGCGGGCGCAAGCTAAACTGCGATGCAATAGTATTGGCTATAGGTACTAATCCGAATTTTGAAATAGCCAAGGAAAGTGGCCTGGAATGCCGTCGCGGAGTAATAGTAAACGAGCGTTTGCAAACCAGTGATCCGGATGTTTATGCCATTGGCGAGATAGCAGAGTTTGACGGCACCATGTATGGTATATCTGCTGCCGCAGAGCAGCAGGCCGGCGTGGTTGCGGCTTACATGAATGGTGACATAGCCAGTTATTACAAAGGCAGTCTGTTTATGAATATCATCAAGATCCACGGTTTTGATCTGTGTAGCATTGGAATAACAGAATGCCCTAACGATACTGATTACGAGGAAGTGGTATTTATAGATAAGGCTAAACGCTATTATAAAAAATGTATTATCCATCAGGATAGGCTGGTGGGCGCCATTTTAATTGGCGATAAGAGCGAGTTTGTAGAGTTTAGGGAACTTATAGCAAATAAAACAGAACTAAGCGAGAAACGTCTGCAATTGCTGCGCAGCGGCAATGCCGCCGAGCCGGTTATAGGCAAGTTGGTTTGCAGCTGCAACAACGTGGGTGTTGGCAATATCCAAAATAAAATAGATGGTGGTTGCCATGGCATGAAAGAATTGTGCGCGGCTACCGGCGCGGGCATGGGTTGCGGTTCATGTAAGCCGGAAGTAAAACGTTTGCTTGATGCTGCACTGGCAAATAACATAATGGCTAAAGCGGGATAATTTATGGAGCATCTCATTAAAATAAACTTACCGGGGGGCTTTATATCAGCAGGCGATTTGTATGAGATATTACTGATTGCCGAAGGTGCCGGAGCGGAGAATATACGCTTTGGCAACCGGCAACAACTCTATTTTAGCGTTGCTGCCGACCGCCTGGAGGATATGGAACTGGATATGTTGAAAACAGCGATCAGCTATGAGGTTGATGGCGACAGCCACCCCAATATAATAAGCTCTTATGTTGCCGACACCATTTTTACCCATTACGATGGCTGGTTGCGTGAAGGTGTTTACAAGGACATTTTTGATGGCTTTGATTATCAGCCCAAACTAAAGGTGAATTTGGTTGACAGCAACCAAACCTTTGTTCCGTTTTTTAGCGGGCACATCAATTTTATAGCCTCTAATACCAATAACTATTGGTTTACTTATGTAAGGTTCCCAAAAACCGACCAGTTGTATTGTTTCCCTACGCTGGTTTATTCGGAGGATATTCCTGCTTTGGCTAAAGCGATTGAAGAGACTATACTACAGAAAAAGGATTTGTTTTATAACCGCGGGGATGTTGATACCGACCTGTTTTATAAAATGTCGCAAAAGAAACTGAACGTGGTTTTTAAGCAGGTAACCGAAGCCTTAAAGCTTCCGGATTTTTACCTGCCTTATTACGAGGGCTTCAATAAATACAGCAATAAGTATTGGCTGGGTGTTTACCGCCGTAACGAGCTTTTCTCGCTTAGCTTTTTAAAGGATGTTTGTTTGCTGTGTTTAAAAAACCGTATCGGGCAGATCTATACTACGCCCTGGAAATCGCTTATAGTAAAAGGTATTGAACAAGCCGACCGCCCGCAATGGGGCCTGATTCTAAGCAAATACCACTTCAATATCCGCCATGCCGCTAATGAGCTGAACTGGCAGGTGGAAGATGTTTGCAGTGAAGGCCTCGAACTCAAATTGCAATTGGTACGACAGTTTGAGGAGGCCGATCTGCGCACCTACCAACTTTGTTTTGCTATTAAAACCCAACCTAAAACAGGTTTACGAGGGTCAATCATCATAAAAAAAGAAACGGACGTATTATTCAGTATATCGCATACCCGCGATTTCAACCCCAACTCAAAAGATGAGGTGCTTTATGCAGAGCATGTTAAGCGGGCGGACCTTGCCGCGAATTTGATAAAGCTTTGTAATAGCTTCTATAAATTGCAGAGCGAGGCTATTGAGCCAACTGAGCTTCCGAATGATGCGGTAGGACAGCAGGAAAAAACGATAGTTTATGAGTGCAGCTGCTGCCTGAGCAGGTATGATAAGCAATATGGTGACCTGGCTAATAATATAGCTCCCGGTACTGAATTTGACAGTATTGACAGTTATAACTGCCCTGTTTGCGATGCCCCTAAAGATGACTTTAGAAGTGTAAGCGTTTCACAAAATATATGAAACGAATGAAACGGGTGAAACGCTTTTTCTTGTTAAGTGCCTGACCACTAAATGATTGAAATTTTGTAGGGAAACGCTGTGAAACTACTTATAAGTCAGTAAACTTAGCTGTAAAAATAGCGTAATTCATTGATAATAAATAGCTTGTAAAAACAGACATTTTTATTTCATCGTGAAACGCCCACAACCCTCGCTAATTTTACTTTGCGCTTACCCCATTAAAAATAACGGTAGGTAAATTTGTGCCATGAAAGTACAAATATGGTCTGACGTGATGTGCCCGTTCTGCTACATTGGCAAACGGCGGTTTGAGCAGGCTTTGCAGCAATTTGATGGCAAAGCCGATATTGAGGTGGAATGGAAAAGTTTTCAGTTAAACCCACATCTAAAAACAGATCCTTCGCTAAACGTAACGCAGTATTTAGCTGATATTAAAGGCTGGACGATTGATTACGCCCGCCAAATGAATGACCATGTTACCCAAATGGCTGCCGATGTAGGTTTAACTTACCATATGGATAAAGCCGTTGTAGCCAATAGTTTTGATGCGCATCGCTTCGCCCATCTGGCAAAACAAAATGGCAAAGGCGAGGACGCTGAAGAAGCGCTTTTCAAAGCCTATTTCACCGAAGGTAAAAACATAGCAGATCATAACACATTAGTTGAGTTAGGCGAATCTATCGGTCTTGATAAAACCCTTGTTGAACAAATACTGGCAACAGACCAATATACTGCTGATGTACAGCAAGATATTGCACAGGCGCAGCAGTTAGGCATAAGTGGTGTGCCGTTTTTTGTACTCGACAATAGATACGGCATATCCGGGGCACAAGCAACATCTGTATTTTTGCAGACGATAGAGAAAGCTTATAGCGAATGGGCCTTAGCTAACAAGACTACTAAGCTGGATGTTATTGAAGGTGATAGCTGCGAGATAGGTGGGGACTGTTAAGGCCACCTATCTATAAATTATAGCAAAGGCTGGTTTAGTGTTTTTATTGATGTACTAATGTTATACTTTTAGCAATTCTAAACCGTTCAGCAATAGTATTACCAATAAAACCTAATCCATTAATGAAGAACCTAAAGCTATTGCTATACATTGTGTCGCTACTTTTCGCCGGCAACGCATGGTCGCAAACCAAAGCTTTAAACACCGATTCTTTACGTGCTAAACTGGCGTTATACTCCAAAATACATCCATCCGAAGTATTATTCGTCCATATCGACAAAACCCTTTACACTAATAATGAATCATTGTGGTTCTCTGCATACCTCATCAACAACGCGTTGGGAAAGATGCACGACCACAACATACTCTCCGTCTCATTAATGCGGGAAGATGACCGCAGGATATTTTTTGAGCAGCAACACGTAATTAAAGATGGGCTGAGCGCCGGGAGTGTTGTTATCCCTAATAATATCCCGCCAGGCAATTACCTGTTTAATGCCTGTACCAATGTGCTGGATCAGCAGGGCAAACCGGTGGTGATGTTTTCACAACCCATCACCATAAAAAGCATTTCGCAAACCAGGTTTAATGCAAGCCTTGCGTTACTGGATACAGCCGTTAACAACGGTGCAGTAAGGGCAAGTGTAAGTCTGACCATTAAGGATTACGATCGTAAGGGCAAAGCGGTGATCGCTTACGGAGTAGGCGGGGGTAAAACGCAAAAGATTACCTTGACTGACGAGCAGAGCAGTGCCAATATCAGTATTTCCGCTGCACAACTTACGGGCACCGAACCGGTGTTGCTTACTGAAGTGAGTTATAACTATGATACGCTGTATCTGAGTATAAAACTACCAAAAATGCAAGCGAAAGGGCTGAAAGTGCGTTTCTTCCCGGAAGGCGGCAACCTTGTTGATGGGCTTGAAAACACGGTAGCGCTAGAAACCAAAACAACCGATGGATTGCCGGTATCTTTAAGTGGTGTGTTATATAGCGATGATAAAGCTGTAAGTACTATCTCCAGCAACAGCTATGGCGTAGCGCGTTTTAAGCTTAAACCAGAGGCAGGGAGCCATTATACTTTCAGGGTGAAGGCAAACAACTATCTCGACCGGGACAGCATCTATAAGCTTCCGGATGTGCTTAACAATGGCATTGTGCTTCGCCTTAATGATGCGGTAGTGAATGACACACTAGCGATGACTGTTTACAGCAAGACCCCCGGAAAATTCAAAATATTGATCCACAATTACCGGGAGGATTTCGGCCTGTTGGATATACAGGGAAATGCGGATGGCAAAAAGCTCATCCTACCTATTACTACATTGCCTAAAGGCATCGCTACTGTTACAGTACTTGACCAGGAGGGCAGGCCGGTGGCTGAGCGCTTGTTCTTCGCGCGTTATAATCAAAAGATAAACGCTGTTGTAAAAACAGAAAAAGCGGTCTATAACAAACGGGACAGTGTGCAGGCAAGTATTTCATTGAAAGATGCAGACGGTAAACCGGTGCAAGGTTTGTTGTCTATTGCCGCTGTACAGGAGAGCAGGATAGAGGGCGACAAAGAAATGGACATTGAAAATTACGTTTACCTTAACCATGATCTGGGGCTGTTACCCCGCGATCCGCAGGGCAGGG
>CAMLFI010000202.1 GCA_946479225.1 uncultured Mucilaginibacter sp.
ACTTCCTTCCCGGCAATTGAGCCCAGGTTAATGATATGGCCCGAACCATTTTTTATCATCCAGTTAGATACCACCTTGCTTACATATAAAAGTCCTTTAAGATTGGTATCTATCATAGTGTCCCAATCGTCAAAGCTACCGTTTTGTATCGGATCAAGCCCCTGGCTAAGGCCGGCATTGTTTATCAATACACTTACCTTTTTCCATTTGGCAGGCAATTTCTCCAGGTTTTCTACCACCTGGTCGCGGTCGCGAACGTCAAAGTTCCCTATTGCCACTTCAACATTGTATTTTTTATGGAGTTTAGCTGCCAGCTTTTCAAGGCGGTCTAAACGGCGCCCTGTAAGTATCAGATCATACTTTTCGCGGGCGAATAAGTTAGCGCAGGCTTCGCCTATGCCTGCTGTTGCACCTGTAATTAATGCGATTTTTGCCATAAAGTAAACAGTTTATGTGCCACGAAATTATGCTTTTTAGATAAGAATTAGCAATATTTAGTAGCTAATTAATCGTTGCCTGAAGTAGGATTTTTAACATCGTCGTTAGTAACTCCTCTTTTATTCTTCTTTATAGATTCTTTTAGTTTACCAAAACGATAAGTAAACGTTGCAAAAAATCCCCGGTTGAACACCCGGGTATCTGAAGTCTGCATGAAGTCAGTAGAATTTACCCGGTTTATTAAATGCCTGGATGCCTGAAAAGGGTTATAAACCGCTAACTGTGCTGTTAGTTTCTTATTAAAAAAGTCTTTATATACACGAAAGGTTGTAAACACATAATCCTGCGACCGGCCTTGTAAAGTTACCATGGTTGTGTTGGCGTTTATATTATAAGAAACCCGCCAGCCACCGGTTATAGTGTAGGTCCATAAATTACTGATGCTGGCCTGCGCCCCATCATTTTTAAACAGCGTTCCGTTAATCAATCCGCTCGTCCATAAATAAGATAGCCTTCCGTTAAAGTTGGTGCTCAATTTTCTGGTGATCGGATAATTGACGCTTAAATCAAACCCCAGAATATCATTCTTACCTATATTTTCAAAAGTGGAACGGTTAATCAAATCCGCGCCCTGCACAACTACGTTTTGTATGGTATTGTTAGCGAACGAGTAGTTTAAACTGGCATATACTGACCCTTTTTTAAAGTTACTGTAGGTTATTTCAAAATTATGATTGAGAACCGGAAGCAGATTGGGGTTGCCGGACGTGTAGAATAAAGGATTTGATTTATTAATAAATGGATTTAACTGCCCAATTCCCGGCCGTTGTATACGCTGGGTATATCCAACATTGATATTGCTTGTTTTACTAAAGCTATGCTGCATTACAACGGTTGGGACAAAATTGTTATAAGCCTGATGCAGGTCTGAGCCTTGTGTTATAAAGTTGGCATTATTAACTGTTCTTTCTAACCGAAGGCCTGCCTTTATGCTCCAACTTTTAAGCTTATATTGATAGGAATTGTAAAATCCATAAATACCTTGGGTATAATCATATTGGTTGGCTAATGTACTATTCACCTGAGCGGTTACCGGGTCGATGTTTTTAGATTCAAAATCGCTGTAATAATCTCTGCCAATAAATTTAACCCCACCTTCTGCATTAAGCTTACCAACGGGCTGAACATAATCTACCTGAACCGTTTGTTCTTTTGAGCCTGCTTTATTTTGTTGCTGCAGATCATCATTAGAATAATTAAACCTATTAACAGCTATGTTATTATTGTTCTGATTATTATCAAATGATGAATAGGTATAGGAAAGCGTTAATAACCTTTCTTTGTTATTCTTAAATCCGCGTTGATAATTTACTCCTATATCTTTTGAGCTATTCTTAGAAAAATCGTTATTGTTGAGTAAATAAGATCGGCTAAGATTTTGAAACTGATCAAATATTCTGAACAATTGATTTCCATTTTGATTCCTGTTAGTAAAATCAAAGGCTATTGATGCTGTCAATAAGTTTAATGAATCAATATCATAGCTTAAGTCAAAATTTCTGTATCCATAATTTCCCGAATTCCTGTTCTTATTATTTGTTCCTGTCTGTTCAACCCTGAACGGATCAGGCTTAAATACTATCCTTTCGTTATTTATCTCAGTACCTAAAAAGTGATAGTACTGATTGGCAAAATTTCCGGTAACGCCAAACTTCCCCATTTTAAGTGTCAAAAACCCCGAAAAGCCTTTGCCCAACCTGGTATTCCAGTAAGATTGGATAGAACCATTATAGCCCTGATCAACTTTTCTGTTTGTGATAATATTAATAATACCCGCCAGCCCTTCACTATCATACTTTGCAGAAGGTGTTGTAATTACTTCAACCCGCAGAATACTTGATGCCGGAATGCTTTGCAAAGCGTCTCTTGGGCTTTGTGCCATTATGCCCGAAGACTTACCATTTATCAATACTTTAAAACTGGTACTTCCTTTTAACATCAGGTTATCATCTCCATCCATAGAAATTAACGGCACTTTACGCATCATCTCTAACATGTTATTGCTTTTGCTATCCGGATCTGCCTGGATGTTATAAGACAACTTATCAATTTCTTGTTTTACGAGCGGTTTATCTGCGGATATAACAATTTCCTTCAATTGGTTAACACGGGCAATCAGCAAAACATTTCCCAGATCGACCTGACCGGTTTCCTCAACATTAACAGCGATTGTTTTGGTGATATAGCCTGCGTGTATAATGGTAATTGCATACTTTCCCGCAGTAATTTTTTCTAACAGAAAAGTTCCGGCCTCCTTTGTTGCTATACTTTTTATAACTACGGAAGAAGAATTTTTAAGGCTTATTGTTGCGAAGCTTATCGCTTCTTTTGAGGTTGAATCTATGAGGGTCCCTTTAATCGAATAAACTACTGATGTTTGCTGAGAGTAGGTGTAAAATGACGTAAAAGAAAGTATGATAAATAGCAGTAAGTTTTTTAGGCCCATGTTAGGTTTAGGTAGGTCTGACAGTTGAATAAGGTTTACCAGTTATTTGGTAACGCAATATATATAACTAAATTTTAAGTTTTATTGATCGGTCTGAAATATTGATTAAAATATGCCAAACGATGCAATTTTACTCAAAATGCAAACTAAACATAACGGTATGTAAACCCAAACTGTTAATGGGCGCTGCAAAAGCATTATTCTCGCGTAGTAGCAGATTACCAAACGAGTTAGATATTTTTATTTCGGGGGATAGCTTGAAAAATTCAAAATAGATATCCATCCCCAACCCTACTTCGTATGATCCATATCCATTGATGGTTTTTAATAATTTTTCTGAAGGGGCCGCATTAACGTCAGCGTTTTCTTTGTTGCCAAGGGCTTTAGAATATTTTATTCCGCCTAATAAATAAGCCCGGTAATTGCCAAGTCGGTCTGATTTTAGCTTTAGTTGCAATGGCAGATCAACCAGCGTAGCACGGATAGATTTTGTTTGATTCTGCGATTCTGTTACATACTGGTACCTCACTGCCCTGTCGGCAAAAATAAGATTAATGCCCGGTCGTACTTCCAGGTGGTCATTGACGCTATAGCGGGCAAAAAAACCTACCTCGAAACCCGGTGCATTGTCTGATGTGATATTGGTAAGCGCATCGGTAATTTTAGTGCCCGACGCGTCAAAATAAGGATCGCGCCAGTTTGGCTTCCTGTCAATTTTATAGTAGCTGCTCACATAACTGAAGCTAAAACCCGCGCTAATATCTTTCTGATCGGCCCCTCCCCCCCATACAGGTACAGATTGCGCCAGTAAACCCTGGCAACACATTAGTAAACCTATAAGGATAAGGTACCTGTTTATCATTTAACGCCTGTATAAATTGAACAGATACCAAACGCTAAAGGCCTGCTTTTGGTATTTTTAAACCCTGCGGCCTTCATAATTGTGGTAAACTTTTCACCATCCGGAAAGGCGGCCACAGACTCGGGCAGGTAAGTGTATGCCCTTGAATCTTTTGAAAACAGCTTGCCGATACCTGGCGTGATATAATTAAAATAGAAATGGTACAGTTGCTTTACCGGGAAACCTTTGGGTTTTGAAAACTCCAGCACTACGGCTTTACCCCCCGGTTTAAGTACCCGGTTAATATCAGATAAACCCTGCTGCAGATCCTCGAAATTGCGTACGCCGTAGGCAACGGTAACAGCGTCAAACTCATTATCGCCAAACGGTAGCTTTTCCGAATCGCCTAACTTCACCTCAAATTTATCGCTTAAGCCACGTTTTCCTATTTTTTGCTTCGCTATATCGAGCATCCCCTGCGAGATATCAACGCCTATTATTTTTTTAGGATGCAAGATGGATAAGGCTTCAAAGGCAAAATCGCCTGTGCCTGTAGCAACATCTAAAATAAACTGTGGTTTATCATTTTTAAGCTCGTTGATAGCTTTTTTTCGCCAGATGATATCTATCCCCAGCGACATGAAATGGTTCAGAAAATCGTATGTTTTTGATATATTATTAAACATATCGGCTACCTGTTCTTTCTTGGTGCCCTGCTGATCCTGGTACGGCGTAACGGTTTTGCTCATTGTGGCAAAGATAGTGATTTGTTAATGGTTCATAGTTGATGGTTCATAGTTCATGGTTCATAGTACCTATCAGGTTTTATTAGTCTAAGCTCAGCTTATAAAACATGGTATCAACCGCGACGCGGGGGAAATAGGTTGGAAACTCGCTAATATTTGTTAAAACAAAACCATTACGCTCGTAAAAGCGATGAGCCGCTTTTAAAACAGCTGATGTCCCAAGATAAATATCGGTCATTTGTTTTTTAGCCGCATCCTGTATCAGGGTATCTAACAGTTGCTGAGCCAGACCCGTGCCTCTGTGACCATCCTTTACAAACATTTTACGGATGGTACCTGCATTATGGCCAATATTAATAAGCGCTATTGTACCCACCAGTTCATCGCCGTTAAATGCGCCCCAAAAGTTGCCGCCGCCTGCATGGTAATTGGCTTCAATGTCTAACAGATCGGGCTGGTCATGTACCGTAATCGGTATATTAAATTCCTGCTGCTGAATGTAAGTTATCAGCTCAATTATTTCGTTGGTGTAATTATTGTAAATGGGTTGTATGGTGTAATTATTATTCATAAATATAATTTCGTTCCTCTATTCGGCACCGGCTGTATTAATCAAAATGTTTATGGTTAATGATGTGATTAGCGTTTCACGGTGAAACAAAAAAAGCGAATTTCACAAGATGTTAATAATCAATTAATTGACTCGATTTCACAGCTAATTTTCCTGACGAATAAGTAGTTTCATTTTGTTTCACATTAAAAATTAAAGTATTTATTGTCAATAGCTTACAAAAAAAAGCGTTTCACGCGTTTCATATTGTTTCATATTCTTGTGAAACGGAACACGTTAAATTTCAAACCGCCAACGCCAGCAAACCATGCATATCCAACTGGCGGGTATACATATCCAGCTCGCCATCCTCATTGCGCGGCCATTCCGTTTTTGGGCGATCCCAGTAAAGTTCAACGCCGTTTTGGTCAGGGTCGTCCAGGTATATAGCTTCGGATACGCCATGATCAGCGGCCCCAG
>CAMLFI010000203.1 GCA_946479225.1 uncultured Mucilaginibacter sp.
CGGCACCGGTGGTATTGGCGGCACCGGCGGTATTGGCGGCACCGGTGGTATAGGCGGCGGCATTTTTATTGGCGGCAACGGCGGTATGGGCGGCGGAAGCTTCCAGTCTGAATTATTCTGCCTGCCTGATTGCGCCATGGTAGGTTTCGAACTTGTTACAAGTGCGAAAAGCGATAAGATGATGATTAGTTTTTTCATTGAATGTTGTGTTTTTTCGGGTTTATGATCTCTTTTTCTATTTTCTTATTTATCTGATCTTAGTTTGATGCTGCTCTTCTTATATTTAGCGGATAACCAATAGTTAAGATCATGCTGGCCCTGTCGCCCGAATAGGAAGTGAGATTGTCTACTCCAAATCCGATAGAGAGTGGGTTTGTGAAAGGCCTGACGCCCACTGAAACTCCAAGGTTTGTGCTATACCATTCGGCGGCTACATTCATGTGACGAAATACTTCGTATGATACGCCGGCAAATACTGCGGTAGCATATACTCCTTTTCCTTTTTGCACATCAAGGGGACTTTTATAAAGGAAGCGGCCTGTACCTACGCCAATGGTATAACTTAGGGCCGAGGCACCTGGAGTTTTAGAGGGGGCCCACTGTACGGCATGACTAAAAGCCAGATAAAATGTAGAGCCGGGCGAGTCTGAAATAACACTCGAGGCAAAAAGGCCGATTGTACCAACAGATATGCTGCTTGCTGCCGACAACTGCCTGCTGACAGTAAGATTTGCCGAGAAGTTGGTAAACTTGTTTACATCTGTCATATTTACGCCAACAGCTACATTAACAGCCTTTACCGGATTACCGGCGCTAATTCCGCCGAAGGCTACAAAATCTCCTTGTTTTTTACGATAAAGCTCCGGGTATGTACCACCAATACCACCAAACAGATAAGTTCCGCTGCCACCAAAGCCGGTAGGTGACATCATGCCCGAAGGCGCATCGTTAGGGGAAAGTAATTGAGCTTTGGGCAAAATGTCGGGTACATTTACCAATGAGTTTAGTTTTTTTTCCATTGCATTTTCAAAGGATGTTTGGGCAGTTGCATTGGTTGAAAAAACAAAATTTGAAGCTGCGAATGATAGGGCCGCAACACACCTTACAAAATTGTTGTTCACGTTAGGTTAGGATTTTAGGTTAAGGTAAGTAGTTACTGTTTGCATAATTGTGAGATTGATTTGATAGTACAAGAGTACGGTCGGCAAACTCGGGAGCCAATACAAATCACTTGGTATTTTGAAGGGACAAGCTGAATATTGTTCACAAAAAATAAATGAACAATTTATTGAAGCATCGTTAACACCCGGGCGGGCGCTTTTGGTTTTTTAGCAAAAAAAAAATAGAGCCATTGAGGTGTTGCAAAAATATGTATTCCCCGAAGCAACGCAAAGATTAACTATTTGATTAATAATCATTTATCATTTTTTCCTGCAATGACTTTATCGCTGCAAGATGAAGCACAATATTATGTAATAATCTGATTATAAAATACTTGTGAAATATAAAGCCAACACGGCATTGAAATTTCTGCAACACTTTTGCAACACAATAGCAACACTTTTGCAACAGCAGATTTTAATAACTTCGCCGTTAAATTTACTTCTTCTCCGTCTGCTCTTTAATAACTTTTATCTCTTCCGGCTTGTAAGGTGTTCCATCTTTTCTAAAAACATCATGAAACCACAAGGCGGGTTCGCTGCCATTGGCTATTGGGGTATCCCAGGCATATATAGTATTTGTTTTGCCTGATACCAGGCCCCAGTTTACGGCACCCACATTTTGCTTTTTAAGCATCGGTAAAACGTTACTGAACAGGCTGTTATTACGACGGGCCATATATTCAGTACATATCATAGGTCGGCCATGCGTTTTAAGCAAGTTTAGCACCCGTAAATGGCGATCAGGGTCTTCGTATTCATGATAAGTAATAATATCAGAGTTTAATGCCTGAAATGTGTTCAGATCAACTAGGTTCCATGCCCAAAGCCCCGAGGAAATCGGCTGATCATGCACAGTTTGGCGCGCCCAGCTGAACACTCGTGTTAGCAATTCTAATGACTGATTACCTTTACTAGTGTTGCCGGGTTCGTTATAAAGATCCCAAAGCAGAATACGTTTATCACGCCCGAAGGTCGTCATTACGTCTTTCACATAAACAGACAGTTTAGCAAAATCAGCCTCTGCAGTGATCTGCCTTCCCGGATCCTGCACCCAACCGGAGTTGTGGGTTCCTGGTTTTGGGTCGGACTGCTTCCCTATCTTAGGGTCAGGGTTCCAGCAATCATCAAAAAACACAAATATAGTTCTGATGTGATGCTTATCTGCAATGCCTAAGTATTGGTTTAGCCGCTTTTTAAATCCGGAAGGGTCCTGCTGATAGGCTAAACTATGCAAGTAAACGCGCGTTGTGTTAAAGCCTATGCTTTCTGCCCACCCTAATTCCTTGTCTATCGTTTCAGCATCAAATGTTGATGCCTGCCACATCTCCAGCTGGTTAATGGCCGTGCTGGGGATAAAATTGGCACCTACTACCCATGCCTGTTGTTTATACCATGCCTCGACTTTTGCCTTTGACCATTGCGGACTTACAATTTTTGCAGATCTGTCTGCCTGCGCAAAAAGTGAACCGACATATAACGAGAGGGCAAGTGCGATAATAAGCGTTCTTTTCATTGGTAGATTAATAAAGCCTGGTTCAAAACTATAAAAGTTTTTGCTTTTAACACCCTTTTTTACCCACTCCTATTTATCCTGCTTTGCGTTTTCTTTTTTAGCAGAATACACAGTATCAGCAGCCCTAAACAAACACCGGTTAAGGTCCCGCGCAAAAAATCCGGCACGTCAGCTATACGTTGCAAAACCACTACAGACGTAACTAAGGGCAAAATGCAGATAAGCCATAATGTAACGTTTCTCTTTTTCATTGAAGTTGATCGTTTATTTTCTTTAATGATGTTAGCATATCACTCAGTTTGGCCGACTGCTTTTTGAAATTGCGTGGTCGTAAATAGAAACAACTGAATATCGTCCAACCTACAGCAATCACATAAAATATGGCTGATAGAGCTGTACTTTTTTGCACGAACTCATACAAAAACAAAAGCAAACCTATAGAACTAAACAGCAGGCCCATTACCTGCGTATACTTGTAGTAATACAGCTGGTTTCTGCGGGTTTGTTCTAAAAATTGTATAAACTCCTTGTTGTTGTAATCTTTCAGATCAATAAATCGTTTTATGGACCTGGCATTTGTGTATACCAATATCACACATGCAATCAAAGTAAATATCATACCCGCTATAGTGGTTATTGCTAACACCGGCGTGTTGACGAAGAAGGCGAGCATTATAACCATAGCCCCCGCTCCCACTATTATAGACAATACCTTGTTTCGCAGTTTCTGGTAGCGAAATTTTTTAGCCATCTTCACCATGTTTGCCGTTGTGGGCAGTTCATCGGTTTTTGCCGTTTGCCAAATGGCTTTAAGTTCATTCAAATTGTCCATGCTCTCTGAATTTAATAGCTAATTTTTCTTTAATACGATGTATTCTTACGCGAACGGTCCCCGGGTTTAAACCCACAATGTCCGCTATCTCGCCTTGCGGCAGATCTTCAAGCAGCAGGGAAATAATGATGCGTTCCGTTTCTTCCAGCTCGGCGATCGCGCGGTATAGAAACCGCAATTTTTCTTCAGGACTTTCATCGGGCAGGTCCGGCAAATGCAAAGGCAGCTCGGTTTTAACCATGCGCTTACCTACCTCTATTGCCCGCAGACAATTATTTGTGGCTATTCGGTAGATCCATGTGCTGATCTTTGATTCGTGCCTGAACGAGCCAAGGTTTTTCCAAACCGATATAAAAGTTTCCTGCGTTAGGTCCCTGGCCTGCTCCCTATCGTTCACATAACCCATGCATACCCTGAATATATGGGGAGAATAAAGTGTATAGATGGTTTCAAAATCCTGCATAAGCTGGTCAAATGTACTTAATGCGGGGTTGGATACAGCTTGCCTTAAAATGTTACGCTATTATTTATCGGATGACCATTTAGGTTTTGGGGAGCGGTGCTGCTCGGGATTTGATATTGCTTCAAATTTTCACCAAACGTTCCTATGGAACGTGGGTTATCTGCTGTCATTC
Source organism: uncultured Mucilaginibacter sp. (assembly GCA_946479225.1). The sequence goes on from CAMLFI010000203.1 coordinate 4,144, forward strand.
TCCTACCAACGAAACATCCCTACGGGATGATCTAGATCTTCGTTCCAGAGGAACGACCGGTTGGTAGAAAATAAATAGAGTTTAATACGTTCCATAGGAACGTTTGGTGCCCGCTATCTAATGATGAATGACGCTGTGGGTCTTTGGGTTTATTTCTTCTTTTGCAACATCAACATTTTAGCCGCGTACCTTTTACCCAGCTCATCTGCCGATGGACTATCAAAGTGGAGATTATCGCCACGGTGTACCAGATTTTCAGTGGTGGCGACAGCGTTGAACGGTACTGCGGACGGTAATTTGTTTATCTCATCATTAATATTGCCGAAAGCGGCATAGCGGCCCATTTCTCCCGCTACAAAGGGTAGGTTATCATTACCTGTTAATTTGCGGAAACGGCCTATCAATTCTTTTAGTTGCTCTAAATAAGCCTTTACCTGCTCGGGTCGGTTACTGTTTGATTCGCCCTGGTGCCAGATGATGCCTTTTATTACGCCCACTTGCATGGCCAGTTTTATACGCGCAACCGCGTCGTCATAGGGGTGCGTACCGGTGGCGACATCCAATGCACCAGGCAACCAACTTTCTATAGGCGAACCGCCCACCGCAGTTGGTATCAGCCCTATTTTAACCTTGGGGTTAGCTTTTAACATTTCTAAGCCAAAAGCCATGCCGGGCCCAACGGCAGCAGAAGTTTTATCAAAATGTATAGGGTGTTTGGCCTGCACCCATTTACCATCTTTAGTAAGCATCAGTACTTTTTCGTTTCCGGCATTTGCATAGGCTTCGGTTATAGGGCCACGGCCTGCCATGTTTGATTGACCAGCCAATATATACAGTTCGAAATTAGGATCAGGCTGCTGGGCACAAGCAGCAATGCTTACAATAGTACATAGCATAAGCAGTAAATATCTTTTCATTTTCAACAGGAAGTTAGGATTAACTGGTGTTTAAAGATGGATATTATTGATGTTAAATGCAATCTTTAAATAACGGAGAGTGACAGCAAACTCTTGCAAACATTCTCTCTTAGCCCTGTCCCCGCTATTGATACCGCGATCCTGTTAAAGATAGAAGTGTAGCTAACAAAAAAAATAGCCGATCGCATTACGATGAACTATGGGTGTTGATATTAACTATTACTTGGTCTGAATATATTCTTTCCGCGACTTAGCACCTTAAGCTTTTGTCTTTTCAGGGAGATATGAAGAGTTGATTGTTCGTTTTCTTCGCGCTGATCTTTATAGGCCTGTATAACGTCGCTCTCGCTCAGCAGGCCTACTATCCTTTCATCAGCAAGTACAGGTATTACCTTTAAATCTTCTGCCGACATGATCTCTACGGCTTTTCGTAGC
>CAMLFI010000204.1 GCA_946479225.1 uncultured Mucilaginibacter sp.
GACCACCGAGATCTACACTCTTTCCCTACACGACGCTCTTCCGATCTTGTTGGAGCCTACCATAGCCAACTACTTCCGTAACTCGGCGCAAAAAAGCGACGTAATAGAGTTTTTGGCTAACCGTATCCAAAGACAGGATGAAGCAAAGCACCACATCAGCAAGGTATTGGCCGATTACAATGTGGTAGGTGTTGATACCCTGATAGGCGACATTGTGCCACCGGAAGCTTTGATGAAAACCTTAACCGACCGTAAACTGGCCGAGCAGGAAAAGATAACTTACGAGATACAGTGCAACGCCCAATTGGAGCGCCAGGAATTTGAAAGTGCCAAGGCAGGCGCCGATATGCAACCCGAGGTGGTAAAATCAACTCGCCAGGTTGAGATTAACACCCAGTTAGCAGCATCAAAAGTAGCCTCTGCACGTGGCGAGGCCGAGTCAAAAACCATTAATGCTAAAGCGGATGCCGAAGTAAAGACCATTAATGCCAAAGCGGACGCCGAAGTGAAAACAGTTAACGCTACCGCAGATGCCAACTCAACAACTTTAAACGGTACTGCCGAAGCCGGTAAGATCAAAGCTGTGGGTTTAGCTGAAGCCGAAGTTACCAAACAAAAAACCGAAGCCATGGGCTCTGAGCAATATGCCATTGTGCGTGTAGCCGAAACATTGGCTGCTAACCACATAAAACTGGTGCCCGAAATTTTGGTAAGCGGTGCTGGCGGCAACGGTAACGGATTGCTGGATGCCTTAATAGGCAGCGAGATGCTGAAAAAAATGCAGGCAGAGACGATTGTCTTACACGACAAAACGGATAAGCCGGCTAAATAAATTTGACCTAGCCTTATCCGATGGAGCGCCCCGAAAGGGGCGCTTTTTTTGTTCTGCCCATCCAAACTCCAAATTTGATTAGGCAGCATCAAAGGAAACTATTTCATATGATTGTGAAACCAAACACAAAATCATCATTGATGTGAACTGCAAGCCAATGGATAAGTTACTTGAGGAATACATCGTTAAAAACAATTTATATGATGAGAAGCAGACGGTGTTTTTAAAATATAGTTTGCCTCATAAGGAAGCTGACAATCTTAAAGATTTATTGTCCAATCTAAATTACGATGAAGCCCGAACTTTTCCGGTGTACTATGGAATAATGAAAATGATAACATCAAAGTCTGATTACAAGGCGCAATTAGATGGCTAAAGTGGCAGCAGAGCCGCTTTATTAATTAAAAGCAGATCTTGTATAAAGTTTATATATCCAGTTTTTCAAGGTAAGCCATATTGATTTTAGTGCTTTCTAATGGCGAAACCGGATATTCCTCTTGTTCAACAAAAAAATATTTCATACCGGCATCTTTACTGTGTTTTAATAAGCCCACTATATCCAAAGTTCCGTTGCCAAACTCGGTACTGCGGGGGCCTTTCATATCTTTTAAATGCCATAACGGGAAACGGCCTTTGTAATTTTTGAAATATTCAAACGGGTCTTTTCCGGCGGCTAATACCCAACCCAGGTCCATTTCCATATGTACCAGTTGCGGATCGGTGTTTTTTAACATTACATCGTAAAGCACTTCTCCTCCTTCCTGTTGAAACTCGGTATTATGGTTGTGAAAGCCAAACTTAACACCTTTTTTTTTACAATCTTCGCCTGCCTTATTAAACGTGTCCGACACCTTTTTATAGTTATCAACTGTTTGGCCGCGGCTGGGCAGAGTAGAGCATATCAGATATTCCTGTCCTGACTCGGCAGCCTGTGCAACGGTGTTCTCCCATTTGCTGTCAATGCTGCAATGCGCGCTGCGAAGGGTCATGCCCAGATCTTTGCAGGTTTTTTGCATTTCAACAGGGGTTAAACCGTAAAACAGCCCGAGGTTGCTGGCGGCAGATTCTATTTGTGTAATACCCAGGTCGGCAATTATTTTGAGCGTTCCTTTAGCATCAGCCATCATTTCTTTGCGAAAGGTATACAACTGTATGCCAATGGTTTTTATCTTTTTAGGCCCGGCTGTTGCCAGTGAAGGTAAAAGCATTGACCCGGCAGCCAAAACTCCCATATTTTTCAAAAAATTACGACGGTTTTCCATAAATAGACGTTTATATTTTGGGTTTATAATACTGTGTTTTATTGGTTGGAGATGTTGTACCTTATACTGTTTAGCCTTATAGGCGAACCATTAAATACAAAGTAAATATCGGTAACTCCTGTACTTTCATTCAGATCAATTTTAAAGCTGTTTAAACCGGTATAACTGCCTGAAAATTTACCCAGTAATTTGCCCTGCAATGAGCCTGCATACACCTCTACAGTACCCGCAGCATCAGTAGCATCCCGGCCTCGGGCCGATGCGCCTATCAAAGCTATCTGCTTAATTCCCGTTAAATCAATTTTATTGAATTTTAACCAGCCTCCGGCTTTGTTTGTGGTGGCCAACGTGCTGTCGGCATTAAAGTCAATATTCTGTGCTTTAGCAAGTTTTGATACCGGCATTAATGGACTATGCAATACAATAACATGCTCGGTAGTTTGAGCGCCCACAAATTTTGTTCCCCTATCTGTATAAGCAGCGCGAAATATAAAAGTACCGTCGGGGTTTTCATCCGGGGGAACTTTGGTTATGTAAGTGCCTTTTACCGCCAGCGTTTTTGCCGCGCGCGGTGGTTTAGCAAGGCTCAGTATGTATTTAACAATCGCTTTAGCATCAGCATCGGCCATGTTGGTATGGGCGGGCATCATGGCGTCACCCCAAACGCCTTGTCCGCCTGCTATTATCTTTTTGGCTAAACGGTCGGGCGCTGCAAAATCGCCTTTATATTTTTGTGCTATCTGCATAAATGCCGGGCCCAATACTTTTTCGTTTGTGGCATGGCATGATCGGCAATCACTCCTGTTCATAACAGCAATAACCCCTGCAAACTGTGCAGAGGCATCAACGCTCATCTGTTTTTGAGCAACATCTGTAAGGTTATAGCCCTCGGCAAGGTAATTGGCGCTAACGGATACCTGTGCAGGCAATATTTTTTTGTTTTGCAGGCTGCCATCCTCTGCATCGCTTACGCTGACATCATAAGCTATACTTTGACCCGGAAAGAAGAAGTTGGAATTGCCTGCCGTAATATTAAAGTTCACCATAGGCGGCTCATTCCCTGCTTTTATAGTCACCGATTTGTTGTTGGTGGCGCCCTTGCTATCAGTAACAACAAGGGTTGCCCGGTATATGCCCGGCGACGTTAAAGTTATAAGGGGATTTGCCTGGTTAAGTATTTTATAAGTGCCGCCACCTTTGGTAATTACCCACCTGTATTTTAAAACATCGCCTTTATCAAAGTCAATTGTGCCGGTTGATGATAGCGCCACATTTAAAGGAACAGCGCCCGCCGTTTTACTTGCAGATACCTGTACCTGAGGCTTGCGGTTACCGCCGTTATATTCAAAACGTATCAATTGGGCTTCGGGGTTGTCTTTAAAATAGCCATTACCATATTCTAAAACATACAGATCACCTTGTGGCCCGAATTTCATATCTATGGGTCCGAGTAATTTCTGGTCCGCAAGAAAGGGCTCCATGCCGGCATAGTCGCCGTTTTGATCCATGCTAACCACATGTATCCAGCCGCGCACCCAATCAGTAATAAACCATTTGCCTTCATAATATGCGGGGAATGGTCGTTTGGCATAGGTAAAATCGCTGCGGTGATAAATAGGGCCACCAACGGCGCTATTACCCCCGCTTCCTAACAGCGGGAACTCCGGAATTACGCTTTTGGGATAATATATCCATGCCGGTGTAGCGGGTAGTAATTCTTTAAGACCGGTATTGTTAGGTGAATTGTTAACTGGTTTTTCAGGATCAAAAAAATCACCGGACTCATTGGTCGCAAAATTATATTTACGGTAAGCCTTGTTATTAGCTACAAAATAGGGCCAGCCAAAATTTCCCGGTTTTTTGGCGCGATTAAATTCATCGTATGATTGAGGGCCGCGTTTTTCAAAATCGTCACGCCCGCCGTCGGGGCCAACCTCGCCCCAGTATAACCAGCCAGTTTTGCTGTCAACAGTAAGCCGCCATGGGTTGCGGTTACCCATAGTATAAATTTCGGGGCGCGTTTTTGGCGTCCCTTTGGCAAACAGGTTACCTTCGGGTACGGTGTAAGTGCCATTGGCTTCGGGATGTATGCGTAGTATCTTTCCGCGCAGGTCGTTAGTGTTGGCAGATGATTTTTGTGAATCTTCCGGCGATTTGCCCGGTCGCTCATCTAACGGACTAAAACCCCCTGATGCTCTTGAAAATGTATTGTCGCCGGTGCTTAAATACAAGTTCTTGTATTTGTCAAAAACCATCCCGCCGCCTACATGGCAACATTCATAGCGCTGTGTTACAACAGTTAATACTTCCTTGCGCGAGCCCTCCATCAATTTATTACCCAGCCAGGTGTATCTGGCCAAAACGTTTTTTGGCTCATCGCCGGCGGGAGAATAATAAATATAGATCCAATGGTTCTTATCAAAATCAGGGTCAAGTATCACACCCTGCAGGCCATCTTCGCCCTCAGAAATTTCGCCTGTCTGACTTACATATTTGGTGCTTACTGCAAATTGGCCAATTACGCTTGTTTTACCAGACACAGGATCATACACCTTTAATTTACCTTTTCGTTCTGCAAAAATTACGCGCCCATCTTTTAGTATTTGAAACTGCATTGGCTCTTCAACCCGTTGTGCCAATACAACTTTGGTAAAACGGTTATCATCGGGTTTAACGGGTGTTTGAGCAGTTGCTGCACTAAGGCTAGCGCCGCCTATTATTATAAGCGAAGTTAATAGCCGCAAAGCAAATAAAAGCTTATGCATGATATAAGTGTTTAAAAAAGCTGTGTGATGAGCCGAAGAAATTCGTTTTCAGTTCAATAATACAACTTTTTGTTTGATTACAAAAGCTACATTTCGGTGGAATTGGTGCCCGGCAACATGCTGCTATGATATTCCGCCTGTTGTACGTCATGAACCAGTCACTACATAATCAATCACAATCAACTATTCACCAACTTCGCCCGCTCATATTGTACCGGCCATTTCACATCGTGCCCAAGCACATGCGCGGCATGCAGCGGGAAGTACGGATCGCGTAGCATTTCGCGTGCCATTATTACCATGTCGGCTTCGCCGGTTTGTATTATCTCGTCGGCTTGGGTGTGTGTAGTTATCAAGCCTACAGCTCCGGTTAAAATGCCTGTTTTGCGGATGGCTTCGGCAAACTCAACCTGGTAGCCGGGTTTTAAGGGGATCCGCGCCAGCACGTTACCGCCTGATGAGGTATCTATAAAATCAACACCCTTATCTTTTAAAATAATAGCCAATTTTATTGAGTCATCAATAGTCCAGCCGCCTTCCGTCCAGTCGGTTGCAGATAGGCGCAGAAATAACGGATTCTCTTCGGGCAAAACATGTATTACGTCATCAATAATCTCTAATGTTAAACGT
>CAMLFI010000205.1 GCA_946479225.1 uncultured Mucilaginibacter sp.
GGGATTAATGAATATCCACAAACTGGCCTGGGATGATGACGCGCTTGGTTTTGCGGGCATAACTGCCCAGAAATTGCCGCAGCTTGTACCTGTGTTTTATTCAGAGGCGAAACTTAAAAAAGAATTTCAGAAAGCGCTGCGCCTGTCGCCGGAGGTGAAGATTATTATAGGATCGAGCGACGGATGTTTGGCTACGCTTGGGGCAGGGGTTTGGGAGGAAGGTAAAGCAACTATTACCATTGAAGACAGCGGCGCTTTCAGGGTAATTGGCGATAAGATAATTAAAGATCATAATAAGCAGATATTTAACTATGTGCTCACCAAAGAGCATATAGTAAGCGGGGGCCCCACCAATAGCGGCGGCGTTGTTTTTGAATGGTTTACCAAACGCTTCGGCGATTTTAAAAAGGCTTTTGATATAGATTATTCAATGGGCAACCTGATAAGGGAGGCATCAGAAGTGGCCGTTGGTTCAGACGGGCTTTTGTTTTTACCTTATTTATTAGGCGAGCGGGCACCTATCTGGAATGCCAATGCCAAGGGATGTTATTTTGGTATAAATATAAGGCATGAGCGCAGGCACTTTATCAGAGCTACTATAGAAGGTATATTGTATGAAATGTATAGCATTGGTAAAACATTGGAGAATCATCGCAACATAAGTAGCCTGTCGGTTAACGGAAGCTTTGCCTCTATACCGTTTTGTACACAGATAATAGCTGATATTTTTAACAAACCGGTTAGTACAATAAACCAGGGCGATACTATAGGAGTAGGTGCATTTTTATTAAGCGCCACCGAAATGGGGATGTACAAAAATCTGCGCGAGGCGGCAAATACGATAAAATTGAACCAAACATTTCTGCCAAACGGCAACGATCATGCTATATATATGCAATATTTTGCGGTGTTTGAAAGCCTAATTGAAAAAATAGGAGCCGAATTTGACACTATTTCCAACTTGCAGAATATAAAATAGCAGGTGCTGTTTTGCGTTTTCGATAAAATACCAACTAATATGTTAGTAGAATTTAAATCTTTCTAACCAGTAAATGATAATATAATAAATCGCTCCGCGACACTAGGGTTTCACTCAAACGAAATAGCTAGTATTTTTTGTGTAAAAATCACCGCTGGTTTTATTTAGTAGCCTAAACTCTTTATTTTATCATTCTTTGTAACAATACAATTATAATTAAACTAAAGCGTTAATTTTTTTTATCGAATTACATCTTTCATTAAAATAAGTGTTGCAACATTATTTTTTTATTGAGATGTTTGTTTTTAAGAAATTATAACCGAAGCATTTTTCTTTTTTATTGAATATAGGGCATCTTAATACAGCTGCCGGGTATTGCGTGTTTTTTTGAATATACAATACAAAAATGCAATGTTGCTGTCAATCAGATTTTGGTTGGACAGACGGCGCAGATAGGTGTGTGTGATTGTAAATTAAAGGGTAGACTCAGTTAAAATAAGTTAAATAAATTAATTAGTAACCAAACCAATCAGATATGAAGAGAAAGGTACATTAAACTCCGGGTAGCGTAATCCACGCAACCATAAAAGTCCCTATCAAAATGGTCAGATTTTGATAAAGGCACTAATCAAAAAATATAGTCATTGATTTTAAACCAAAATTATGAAAAAAAGAAGAGGGACACCTTCGTGCAATCGTATTGTCACAAGTGTTTTCGCATTACTTTTGTGTGCATCAGCCGCTCAGGCAGGTAGCCACGAAACCAATAACAAGGCAAGCTTTATAAACAAGGCAGCCAATCTAACTCCCTTAAATGTTTTACCTGCTAAAACTATAACAGGTACAGTTAAAGACGACAAAGGCGAGACCCTTGTAGGGGTAACCATAACCGAGCAAGGCACCCAAAATGCCACTACCACCGATGCCAACGGTAAATACAGTATATCAGTAGCTGGCGATAATTCAGTTTTAGTGTTTGCCTATTTAGGTTACGAAACACAAACACAGCCGGTAGGCACCCGTACAGCAATAAATGTAACAATGGCAACCAGAAGCAGTGCGCTTGAGGAAGTTGTTGTAACGGCATTGGGTATCAAACGCGAATCTAAAAAATTAGGTTATGCCGCAACCACTGTAAAAGTTGACGAGATATCTCAAAACCGTACAACCAACGTTATGTCTTCATTAGAAGGTAAAGTTGCCGGTTTAAATATCTCTCCTCCTGCTGCTGGCCCTGGCTCAAGTACAAGGATACGTTTACGTGGCCAGGCTGCGTTTAACGGTGCTACTAACTCTCCGTTAATTGTAGTAAACGGTTTGCCAATGGATCAAGGCGAACAAAGTGTTAACCCTGGCAATACAACAGACAGGGGCGACGCTTTGCAACAAATTAACCAGGACGACATTGAAACGTTTACCGTATTGAAAGGTTCTACAGCTGCTGCATTATACGGATCAAGAGCGGCTAACGGTGCTGTTATCATCACTACCAAAAGCGGCGCTAAGAATACAAAATTCGGCGTAGAGTTTACATCAAACTTTGGTGCTGATCAGGTATTAGATTATAACCGTTATCAAATGGTGTACGGTAATGGCGTTTGGGATGCCGTAAACATGACCGGAAGGAAACCAGCTAATCAAGGAGAGTCTATTACATATGGTGGGCAAACCTGGGGTGCTAAATATGATGGTTCAGAGGTTACGTTTTTTGACGGCAGCAAAGGACCATATTCACCTAACCCGCATCGTATTACTGAATATTACAGAACCGGTACATCATTTTCCAATACTGTAGCACTTTCGGGCGGTAATGCAAACACCAGTTTCAGACTTTCTTATTCTAACCAGGATGCTAACGGTATTTCTCCCGTTAACAATTACCATAAAAAAATTGCTAACCTTGGGTTAAATAGCAAGATCACTGATAAGTTAACTCTGACCTTTAACCTGAACTACACTAACGAGGTAAATAACAATCCTCCACAGGTAGGTTTCCAGGGTGCGGGTGCTCCTAACTTCTATTACCGTATGAGCCCCGCCATACCAAACAGATTGTTTAGAGATAGCGCGGTTGACCCTAATACCGGTAGTGAGCGTGTTACATCAGCTTTCCAAACAACTTTGCTTAACCCCTACTTTTCAAATCCCCGCCAGTTTTTAACTAGAAAAGCCGACCGTATCTTATCTACAACCACTGCCAAATATGATTTCTTTAAGTTTTTATACTTACAAGGCCGTGTAGCGGTTGATTATACCAGTGCATTAAATGAGGGTAATAACCCGCATGGTGTGGGCGCGTCTAACTTGTTGCAAGGTGGTACCGGCCCTGCTTATGGTGGTGGCTATAACGTTGGCACAAACTGGCAGCGTAACATGAACTACGACTTCCTGTTAGGCACCAACAACCAAAAATTTGGCGATTTTAGCGCTGAGTTAACCTTAGGTGGAAACATTCGTGATGACCGCGGCAGCGGTGTAAGGGCTTCAACCAATAACGGTTTGATCGTAAAGGATCTGTATTCTATTGAGAATGGTGTTCAAAAGAACGTCAATTACGATTTTAACAGGCAACAGGTAAACTCTCTGTACGGCGTTGCCGATTTTGGTTACAAAAACTTTTTATATTTAACCGTTACAGATCGTATCGACTGGTTCTCAGTTTTAACACCTCCTACATTCATACTGGCTAATCCAAACAATAGGGTAAATTATCCTTCAGTGAGTGGTAGCTTTGTGTTCTCTGAATTGTTACCAAATGTAAAATGGTTAAATTACGGTAAGATCAGGGCCAGTTATGCGCGCACCGGTAGTGCCGCAGGTATAAACAATTTTGCCGGTCAGCTTACCTACAGCCTTGACGCTAATCCATTTACTGCAAACGGATATAGCTATACGCTTGGTAACTACAGCACTAATTTTCCAAATCCATTTGTTACACCATTTGACGTAGTTGAAAAGGAGATCGGTTTAGAAGTTAGGACCTTAAACAGCCGATTGAATTTTGACATCGCGGTATATCACAAAGGCACCGATAATCAGATATTGAACGCGCCGCTTTCAAGCTCTACCGGCTTTACCTCAAGGCCCATAAATCTGGGTAGATTACAAAATAAAGGTATTGAGTTGTTAGTGGAAGGTACACCAATAAAAACTTCAGCCTTTACCTGGACAACTTCAGTGAACAGCGCGTATAATGAAAGCCGCGTTTTACAGTTAGCCGCAGGCGCAACTGAGCAGGTGGTTAATGCCTTCAATGCCAATGGTAATGAGTTTTTGGGTAAGTTAAGCTATAGGGTTGGTATGGCCATGAACCAGTTACAATCACCAACTTACCGCAGAGATGCTAAGGGAAATATTCTTGTTGGCGCTGATGGTAGGTTATTAGCGGAAGTAGATAGTAAAAACGTTGCTGTAGACCATACTTTTGGACAAGCTGATCCAAAATGGACCGGTGGTTGGAATAACACCTTCCGTTACAAAAAAGTCAGCTTATTGGTTCATATTGATTATAAATTTGGTGGTAAAGTGTTTTCATCAACCGCGCTTAACGGTTTAAGACAAGGTTTAACTCAGGCTTCGTTAGTAGGTCGTGAAGGCGGTGTTAAATTCCCAGCCTTAATACAGGGTACCGGTGCAAATAATGCCGACAGAGCCGTTGGTGTTGCACCTTCTGTATTCTACACTGACTACCGTGGCTTACAAATTGCCGATCCATTTGTATTTGCCAGCGACTTTGTTAAATTAAGAAACATTACTTTAAGCTATGATTTCTCTGATTTGGTTAGAAACGTTAAAGCTATTAAAGGATTGACATTATCTGCTTCCTGCCGTAACGTTGCAATACTGCACAAAGCTATCCCTGATGTTGACCCTGAGTCAATGGCTTCTACAGGCGATTCAAGGTTGGGTTATGAGCAAAGCGCGCTACCAACAACCCGTACATGGGGCCTTAACTTAAATGTTAAATTCTAAAATTGAACATCATGAAAAAAATAAATAGCATTAAATTTTTATTAGCAACTATCACCGTTTTAGGATTGGGAAGTTGTGATAAAGGTTTTGTCGAAAAAAATCAAAGCCCGTATCAGCAAACCAGCATTGATCCGGCGATATTATTAAGTACAGCTGAGCGTAGGGTAAGTACCGGAAGCTGGGAAGTTGAATCAACCATTGTACAACAATTTGTTAACGCCTATGACGCGGGAGCGACTGCGGGTTTTCAATTTAACTCGGTAGGAGGTGCTGACCAATATAACCAGACAAGATGGAACCAGATCTATGGTGGCGGCGGAAATGTTGGTACTGTTAGAATTTTAGACCGTGCGCTTGATTTGGCAAGGGCTGAAACACCTTTAAGGAATAACCTGATTCAGATGCTCAGGATATTACGCGCCATGAACTATATGATAGTGGTTGATACGTATGGTGATGTGCCTTACAGTGAAGCTAACAAAGCGTACTCTTCAACACTTAATATTACACCTAAATAT
>CAMLFI010000206.1 GCA_946479225.1 uncultured Mucilaginibacter sp.
GATCTGTTTGCAGATACGGTTGGCGCATGTATGGGGATATTTAGTGTATTAATAACGATAAACGCGACAGAACATGTTAAAAAGTAAAGTTATATTGATGGCTTTGGCGCTGTTGCTCTGCACATCGGCATGCGGTATCTTCAAAAAAGATTGCGGCTGCCCTAAGTTTGGTAAAGTAAAAACAAGCACCGCACCCAACAGCCGTACTTAAAATCAACATCGGTTTTCTGTTCCACTACAGGAACAAAATCGGCCAATTTTTCAACTAGCTGATTATCAGTAAATTAACCCAATCCCACAGCTAAATTTCCTGACGAATAAGTTGTTTCACTTTGTTCCAGGCAAAAACCGCAAACTGCTATATATCAACTTATTACTAAAAATCTTGTTCCGCTTTGTTCCATTTGTTTCACCCCACACGTGGAACAGGTCAAGCCACCCATACCGCATCCATAAACCACTGCTTACTGTCAAACAGTTCGCGCACCGGGGTAAAGCCGGCTTCGCGGGCCATTTGCTCGGTTTGCTTTATTGTAAACTTCTGCGATATCTCCATATAAATGTACTCATCCTTGGCAAAGCAGATGGTTTCGTCGCCAATATGCACTGTTTGGTCACTTAAGCTTACCAGATAGCTCTTGCAGGCACCGGTTTCAGGGTCGTAAGCGGCGTAATGGTCGAACTGCTCTATTTCAAAATCGCCGTTAAGCTCTCTGTTTATCCTTTCCAATAGATTAAGATTGAACCTTTTGGTTATGCCTTCCTTATCGTTATAGGCCGCGAGCACCGTTTTAGGGGCCTTTTTAAGGTCGATACCGATCAGCAGCATATCTCCCGGCGATAAGTGCCTGTTGAGCTCCTTAATAAACCCTATTGCCTCAGTAACCGGCATATTACCCACATTAGATCCCAAAAACATCACCACCTTGCGCCACTTTGACAGGGTCGCGGCCTTTTTAAGCATATCAAAATACTCCCCGTTAAGGCCGGTTATGTTAAGACCAGGCAAGGTCAGCGGTAAGGTATTATTTAAGTAGGATATCACATTATCTGATATATCAATGGGCAGGTAAGTGAAGTCTATTTTCTGGTCAAGTAAGTATCGCAGCAGGTAGGTTGATTTCATGGCATCGCCTGCACCCAACTCTATCAGGTCAAACGGCCCGCCGTCGTCTGCAATTGCCTGAGCAAGTTCAGCTGTTTGTTGGGAGAATACCTCCAGCTCGCATTTGGTTGGGTAGTACTCCTCACAATTCATCAGTTCCTGAAATATCTTATCGCCTTTGGCATCATAAAAATACTTGGAGTTTAGGCGTTTAGGGTTAGTGGTAAGCCCCTTTATTACGTCGGTATAAAACTGGCTGGTTTTTATATCAGGCGCGTCAGTTGTCATTGTAGATGTAGTTTGATCCATGTTTATTGATATTAGTCCCTGGCCAGGCGGATCCCCGTAAACTGCCAGCGTAAATGAGTTTGAAAAAAGTTACGGTAAGTAGCCCTGCTATGTCCCGGCGATGTAACTTCTGATGCGCCTCGTAACACCTTCTGATTCACCATAAACTTACCGTTGTACTCGCCAATTGCGCCCGGCGCTTTGGCAAATCCTGGATAAGGCAGGTAGGCGCTTTCTGTCCATTCCCAGCTTTTGCCCCACTTAAACTGGTTTGCGGCGGCTTCCCATTCAAATTCGGTAGGCAGGCGCATGCCTTTCCAAGAAGCATAAGCATAGGCTTCAAAGAAGCTAATATGGCAAACGGGTTCTTTCAAATTAAGCGGCTCCAGGCCTCCGTAAGTATAATTATGCCATTCGTCGTCCATCAAATGCCAGTAAAGTGGGGCTTCTATTTTGTTATTCTTTACCCAGTCCCAACCCTCGGCATGCCAATGGCGAAAATCTTGATAGCCATCGGCATTAATAAATTCCAGATATTCCGCATTTGTTACCAGATTGGGACTTATCTGGTAGCTGTTTAAATAGACCTTGTGCCTGTTCAATTCATTATCAAAACAAAAGTCATCGCCCTCAAAACCTATCTCGTATACATCTTCGGGCATGCTGATATAATCACCGTCAACCCATTCAACTTTAGGCGACAAGTAGTTTTTATCATAAGCCGGAAACAGCGGGTTATGCCCTAAAATATACTTGATATCGGTATGCAACAATTCCTGATGCTGCTCCTCGTGATTGAAGCCGAGCATGATCAATTCCTTTACGTCGGCCGATGGCTCATGACAAAGGAAGTTAACCATCGCCTCATCAACATATTCGCGGTAGCGGTAAATATCAATAACTGTAGGCCGACTCAGGTTGCCCCTATCGGTACGAATTACCCTGTTGCCAACTGTTTCATAATAGCTGTTGAATACATAGTTATATTCCGGACTAAATTCCTGATAACCCATAAAGTAGGGCTTCAATATAAAGGTCTCAAAAAACCAGGTAGTATGCCCCAAATGCCATTTAGGCGGACTTACATCCACCACAGGCTGCACCACATAATCCTCGGTTTGCAGGTGGCTGCAAATAGTTTCTGTTAGTTTACGTGTTTTAAGGTAACGGTCTGTTAATTTCATTTATTTCTCGTCCAGATAATGTTTCAGATCTGATATAGTTTTAACGCCTAACCCAGCTGCTTGTTTTTGCCGCATCATTAAAGCGTAAGCGTTATTAAACCCTATAGGTTGTAGCCATTTAATATGATACTGTTTGGCAAACTCCGTTTTTACATAGTTATACGTCTTGTTCTTGTCGCCGCCTAAGCCGTCAACAACCGTTTTCGGTGTTTTCAATATCGCCAGTAGTCCCGTTCCTGTATATTCAGGATAAAAATCTATCTGGTTATTAGTAAGCGCGTCAAAACATATTTTGGTGCCGCCTAGGCCTGTTTTAGTAGCTACCGAATAATCCGTATATCCTTCAATCAGCATCGTGTACATATTCGCCAAAATGTATTGTTCTCCAAATATTTTTGAGCCGATACGCACCTCGCCGGCATGGCCATTTCTTGCAGGCCTCCATAATTTATGCGCTATTAAAAAATCCTTTGCTGCCTGATCGGGGCTTTGGTGAAGATAGTCGGTACGGTAATTTAAATCCGTCATCAGGCTATCATTTATTTTGCCGGATAGCAGATTTAATGTCTGCTCAAGGTCAGGAAATTTCTTCAATGCGTCTTCACTCACAATCGGCGCAGCATAGTATGGTGGAAATATTTTCTTATCATCAACCAAAGTAACCAGATCAAAAGCTTTCAGGCGGCCATCGGTTGAGTATCCGCTTATAACATCCAGTTCCTTTTCAAAAGCAGCCTTGTACATCACCGCGTCGCTTATAACAATGGTGTGTATTTTTAAACCGTATTTACTTTGCAGGCCCAGGTTGCCATCCTGCCTGCCCATAAACTCAGGTGTAAACCCCGCCGTAAGTTTGCCCCCATAAGCTGATGGTAAGAAATAAAACGACGAAAGCAATACAACCAATACCGGTGCAGCAACAACAAGGACCTTTACTTTTTTAAGGTTGACTTTCTGCACCAGCGAAAGCAGTTGATCAAACAAAATAGCCAGTAAAGCCGCAGGAATAGCTCCTGCTAATATCATGTTGGTATTATTGAGTGATATGCCTCCGAAAATGAACTCGCCCAGCCCACCAGCTGCAATATATGAGGCCAGTGTAGCCACACCCACATTAATAACCGTCGCGGTGCGGATGCCTGCCAATATTACGGGCATAGCAAGCGGCAATTCTACTTTGGTTAATATTTGGGATCTGCTCATACCCATGGCTAAAGCCGCCTCGCGTACGTCAGCATTAACGCCGGTAATGCCAGTGTAGGTATTTCGGATGATAGGTAACAGCGCGTATAAAAAAAGCGCGACGATAGCAGGTTTTGCCCCAATGCCTAAAACAGGTATTAAAAACCCTAGCAGCGCTATGCTTGGGATAGTTTGCATCACCCCTGCAAAGCCCAATATTGCCCCTCCAAAGTTCTTTCTGCGACTAATGAATATTCCCAATGGTAAGCCTATCAGTACAGCTATAAACAACGAAATAAAAGTAAGACCGATGTGTTGCAGGGTTTGCGCCAACAACTTATCAGATTGCTGCTGCATAAATTGCCATAAATTTTGCTGTGCTTCATTCATGGCGGAGACTGTTTATTTGCTGATAAAAGGCTGACATTAGTTCTTCAAACCCAAGCTTTCCAATTTCCTTATGCTCGCTATCGCGGATGGAGATATTTTCCGCACTCGTAAATTTCAACTGCTCCAACAAAAACCACAAACTTGCATCGGATGGCAAAACAACGCCGCCCAATTCAAAAGTTCCCCCTTCAGGGGGCGGAGGGGGTTTCACTGCTTTAAACTCAAGCAGCAGGCGCTGCTCTTTTAAAAAATCAAGCGCAAATTTATTAGCGGGTTTAAATAGCAAGTCTGCGGGGGTACCCAATTGCACAACACTGCCTTTATCCATCAAGCAAACGCGGTCACCCAGTTCAAAAGCTTCCTGTACATCGTGGGTAACCATGATGATGGTTTTGCGCTTCAATTCATCAAGGCCTTTAAACTCGGCCTGTATTTTTGAGCGGGTTATAGTATCCAGCGCACCAAAGGGTTCATCCATTAATAATACCGGGGGATCTGCTACCAAAGCACGAGCCAGACCTACGCGTTGCTGCTGACCGCCGCTTAGTTCATTTGGATAGATATTTAAGGTTTTTTTGTCGAGATGAAGTTTTTCCAGCAGCTCATGGGTACGGGTTTCTGTCTTCTTCTTATCCCATTGCAGCAATTGCGGCACTATTGCAATATTTTCAGCAACTGTATAATGCGGAAACAGTCCGGTGTTTTGTAATACATAACCTATGCCGCGCCTTAGCTCAGCTGCATCCATATTAAGGATATTCTCACCATTGATCAGTATTGTCCCCGACGTCGGTTCAATAAGGCGATTGATCATTTTAAGCAGTGTTGTTTTGCCGCATCCGCTGGTTCCTAATAAGACAAGCGTTTCCTGTTCGGTGACCTCAAATGAAACCTTATTAACGGCTTTTATATTACCGAATGATTTGCTTAGCTGTTCAACTTTTATCACAGTGGTATTACTCTTTAATGGTCATGAATAGATTATTCAATGACTCGGCGTACAGCGGATGCGCAAAAACACAGTACCTGATCCTGTCGTAAGTAATATTGCCCTCCATTGCCATTTGCAATACCGACATGATCTCGCCCCCTTCCTGGCCTAAAACAGCTGCGCCCAATATTTTTTTCGTTTTGGCATCAACAACGGCCTTCATAAAACCGCGTGTGTCGCCAACCTCAACCGCCCGCGCAACGTGCGACATGGGCAGATGTGCGATTTTAACGTTCAATCCCTGCTTTTTGGCTTCTGCCTCGCTAATACCGATACGGCCCAACTGCGGATCAGTGAACATACAATAAGGCA
>CAMLFI010000207.1 GCA_946479225.1 uncultured Mucilaginibacter sp.
GAAGTTTTTATGAACCAGGTAGCGGAGCTGGGCCTGCTCTATCCTATTGATCCATCAAGCAAAGGGAGCTGTTTTTTAGGTGGAAATGTGGCACATGGTTCTGGTGGACCAAGAGTTGTGAAATATGGAACCATTAGAGAATATATACTTAACCTTGAAGTTGTGTTGCCATCAGGCGATATTATCTGGACCGGCGCCAATACCTTAAAATATGCATCTGGCTATAACTTAACCCAACTGTTTATCGGTTCTGAGGGAACGTTGGGCGTTGTTACCAAAATAGTAGTAAAGCTTATTGCTGCGCCAACGAAAGATGTTCTAATGCTTGCAGCGTTTCCGGATAATGAAACGGCGGCATCTGCCGTTTCGGCTATTTTTAGAGCTGGAGTAGTGCCTTCGGCTCTTGAATTTATGGAGCGCAGGGGTATTGAGTGGGTTAAAGAAAAAGAGGGCGTATACTTTGATCTGAAAGACGGCGCAGCGGCGTTTTTGATGATAGAACTTGACGGAACGGATACTGATGTGATATTTGGTGAGGCCGAAAAGGTAAACGTAGTATTAGAGCAGTTTGGATGTAACGACGTACTATTTGCCGAAACTGCCGCTCAGAAAGAAGAGATATGGCACATGCGTCGTATAATGGCAGTTTCTGTAAAAGCTAATTCTATTTATAAAGAAGAAGATTGTGTTGTGCCCCGGGCTTCATTGCCGGTGTTGATAAAAGGGATTAAAGACTCGGGAGCCAAATACGGTTTTGAATCTGTTTGTTATGGCCACGCCGGTGATGGAAATGTGCATATTAATATATTGAAAGGCAACATGAGCGACGAGGACTGGAACAACAAGTTGAAGGATGGTATTAGAGAAATATTCGAACTTACCGCGTCATTAGGCGGAACCATTTCAGGCGAGCACGGAATTGGGCTTGTACAGCGGGAGTTCATGTCCATAAAATACTCCCCGGTTCATTTCCAGCTATGGAAGGGTATAAAGAACGTATTTGATCCGCAAGGCATTTTAAATCCCGGCAAGATATTTTAAGAAAGAGAATATTTTTTCCTTCCGCAACTATAACATTTGTATCGTTTTAGCGGCAAAAAGAACAACAAATTTTTCACCAGGAAACCACGCGACACTCGCGAATCCATCTCGCTATTACACTTGGAGCATACGGGGTACTTTTTCTTTTCATTGTTGGGGGTCGGGGTCATAGCAATAAAATCGGGGGTTTTAATACTATTCAAATATAGCAAACAAAAGAGAAATAAATATTAAATAATCATTAATATTTTCCTCTTAAGCAATTAGTTATAGTTTACTAAAATCATAATTATTACTTAACAATATTAAAATATTGCCAATATTATATATATGTCCATATTTTAGTATCGCAAGTCAATAAGAGTACAATCTATATTTTTACTATATACTATGATTACATCATTAAATTATGTGATAGCTTCTTAATTTCTAAGAAATATCGAAAAGATGTTGATTTACATGGTTATCTGAACAGCATTTTAACTCTTTCGGCAAATGAAAACATACCGACATAAACGCCGTCTTCGCGCACCTCTACCGGATAGGTATCTATATAATCATTTTGCCCAGGGTCGCCTTTACCGGTTTTAATATCGTACGAATAACGGTGAAAAGGGCAGATCAGTTTTCCATCTTTGCACCATCCCCCACTCAGATCAGCACCTGCATGTGGACAAGTGGCTCCTAATGCGTAAACGCTACCCTCATGGGCAATCAAACACAGGCCTTTACCATTAACTTTAACTTTTAGCAGAAATGATGTTGTGTTCAATTTTCCGTCATATGCTTTGTGCCAATCCATTTGGGTTAAAAATCAACGCTTAAATCCATAACATTCGGATCTTTTATAACCTCATCCATAGTGGTAGTTAATATTACTTGTTTACGATCGGCAGACAGTACTGCATTAGGATTGTCGACTTTTTTTATGGGCCTGGCAAAATTTAATACAACTTTATAAGGCATATCTATCAGCATAGCTTTTGCGGCTGACAATGCTGATTGCGTTTTTTTAAGAAAAGCGTTGAACTTATCCTTGTCAATTATCCGCATAAATTTATTGGACGTTATTTTATAAGAATAATAATCCGGGGCAGCTGATAACGCTGGTTGCGCACTAATTCCGCCCGCTACAGGCGACCGCCCGGCCATCTGGCTTAACTGGCTGTTGAGGGATAAAACGGAGAGATGATTAAGGTAATACTGCAAATCCTCGGCATCTTTTGCAACATGGGCAATACTTACCTTCATTAAATTCCTTTTCAGGTCCATTTTTACTGATAGATCGCTGTTAACAGCCATCGCCACTTCATTAGTGCTTAATTTTCGACGTGAACTATCAGGAAGAGCAGACAAGAAATTAAGGGTAGTGTCTTTAACCAGCGAAAATTGAGGTGTTGACTTAACAGAATCAGGCATTAAATTCATGAATACAGATATGGCGCGGCTCATATCAAACCCGTAAACCACCTTGCATGAACCATCTTCCCTAAAACTGTAAACTTCCTCAATATCAACACAAGAGCTGAAACTAAGCACTACAAAAAAAAGCAAAATTGTAAAGCGTTTTTTCATGTTTAACCAAATATAGTTATTAGAGCTAAAAGGTGAAAGGTTTTTTATTGGCAGAGTAAGTGAAAAAAATCACCCTAATCTCACCTTTCGCCTTTTACCTTTAACCTTTCGCCTCAAAAACCTACCTTTGTACGCTATGGCGCATCAGGTTCCGGAAGACGGCACATTGCTTCCATTAATGGAAGAGTTTTATACGATACAGGGAGAAGGATATCATACCGGTAAAGCTGCCTATTTTATCCGGCTGGGCGGCTGCGATGTTGGCTGCCATTGGTGCGATGTGAAAGAAAGCTGGGATGCTGAGCTTCACCCTCTTACAGCAGCTGACCAAATTGTTGAAAACGCGTCTCAATACCCGTCAAAAGCTGTGGTGGTTACAGGCGGAGAACCATTGATTTATAATCTTGATTATCTTACGGGGCAGTTACAGAACACCGGTATTCAAACTTTTATCGAAACATCGGGCGCCTACCCCCTTTCCGGCAATTGGGACTGGATATGTTTATCGCCGAAAAAGTTCAAAGCGCCTATGCAACAAGTTGCCGACGCTGCTAATGAATTAAAAGTGATAATTTTTAACAAATCCGATTTCGATTTTGCTGAAGAACATGCGCTGCGGGTAAAACCAGGCTGTAAATTGTATTTACAGCCTGAATGGTCGCGGTCAAAAGAAATGACACCCTTAATTGTTGACTATGTAATGAATAACCCAAAATGGGAAATATCATTGCAAACGCATAAATATCTTAATATCCCTTAATAGTTGTAACTTAGGTTAATAACTATCGTTTCAATTAAGGGTTGAGGAAATTTACAAACATATTATTACTCACACTTATATCGTCGTTTTGTTACGCGCAGCAAACTTATTCTACACGTAACAAAGCAGCAATCAAATACTATATTGCAGGCAATGAAAGCTTGGATAACCTAGCTTATGACGATGCCGTTGTAAATCTTCGTAAAGCGATAGAAGCTGACGATAAATTTATCGAAGCACATGCCTTGCTTGCCGATATAATGCGGCAAAGGCGTTTAAATCCACAAAACGTTATTGAAGAATATAAAAAGGTTTTAACATTAAATCCGGACTTTAGCAGGGCAGTTTACCTTAATTTGGGTGAATTTGAATTAAATCAAGCCAAATACCAGGATGCCCTGCAACATATCCAAAAGTATCTAACCTTCCCATCCATAACGCCTAAAGATAAAAGCAGAGCCGAAAAGCTTATTAAAGATTGCCGTTTTAGTATTAATGCATTAAATCATCCGATGCCTTTTAACCCTGTGAACGCCGGCACGTCAATAAATACCGCTGCGGATGAATACTCTCCTGTGGTAACGGCCGACGAAAACACCATTATTTTTACCCGACAAATAAATGGTAACGAAGATTTTTATAACAGTACCAAAATTGACAGCACCTGGCAAAAAGCGACGTATTTAAGCGCCCGAATTAACACCCCTAATTTCAATGAAGGATCTGAAGCAATATCTCCTGACGGAAAATATCTGTTCTTTACGGGCTGTAACAGGCCCGATGGAATGGGCCGTTGCGACATCTATGTAGTTCAAAAGCGGGGTGACGACTGGGATAAACCATTCAATCTCGGTTCGCCGTTAAACACTTCCGGATGGGAATCGCAGCCATCCATCAGCCCTGACGGTGGCACATTGTATTTTGTAAGTAACAGGCCGGGAGGATATGGCGGGTATGACATTTGGGAATCAAAATTGGGAGCTAAAGGCTGGGGAATCCCGGAAAATCTAGGCCCAACAGTAAATACACCTTATAATGAACAGTCGCCATTCATTCATCCTGACGATAGCACTTTATATTTTTGTTCTGATGGCTGGCCCGGAATGGGCGGACAGGATTTATTTGTTAGCAGATTAAGCAAGGATGGTAAATGGCAGGAGCCGGAAAACCTGGGCCATCCCATCAATTCCAATGGAAATGAGACCGGTTTAAGCTTGACGGCAAACGGAGAATACGCCTTTTTTTCATCTAATAAGTTAGAAGGCTCAGGTGGCTTCGATATTTACTCTTTCAAAATGCCTGTAGGCTTAAGACCAAAACCGGCGACTTATGTAAAGGGGTATGTGTTTGATGCCACTACAAAAGCGCCATTGGAAGCTGCCGTTGAAATTGTTGCCCTGCAAGACAGCAAACCCGTTTACCAAAATTACAGTTCGGCAACACAAGGTGATTTTTTGGCGACCTTAACTGCGGATAGAAACTATGGGCTTAATATCTCAAAAAACGGCTATCTTTTCTACTCAGAAAATTTTTCACTTGTCGGCTACAATTCTAATAAGCCATTTAATATTCGGGTGCTGCTGCAACCTATCGAAATTGGAAATAAGGTGGTACTGCGAAATATATTTTTTGATACAAACAAATATGATCTGAAAGCCGAATCGCGGAGCGAACTGCAGGAACTGGTCAATTTTTTAGCATATAATCCCTCTATTAAAATAGAGTTATCAGGCCATACAGATAATGTTGGTAATGATGATCTCAATCAAACCTTATCTGAAAATCGCGCCAAAGCGGTTTACCAGTTCTTAATAAGCAGCAAGGTTGATGCTGCAAGACTGCAATTTAAGGGCTACGGCAAATCGCAGCCCATATCGGCAAATGATACCGAAGATGGCCGCAGTAAAAACCGCAGAACGGAATTTAAGATTGTAGGTAAATAATTAGCTTATTGTTTTGCAAAGGCAAACTTGCCCCAAAAATCTGATGATGAAGTCAATGGCGTACCTGTATTGTTCATATTCATAGGGACGCTTGCGGTGCCAGCAGGATTAACACGTGTGGAACC
>CAMLFI010000208.1 GCA_946479225.1 uncultured Mucilaginibacter sp.
GGAAGCATTACTATAGCTAACTCAAAAAGCCAGATAAAACTAGAGACCAGCGGCGGCAGCATTAAAGCGCAAAATTGCAGCGGCAACATCAGTCTGGAAACTTCAGGCGGATCATTAAGTCTTACCGATCTGACCGGCACCATTGAGGCTAACACCAGTGGCGGCTCTGTAAGTGCCAACAACATTACCGGCGAACTGATAACCCACACAAGCGGTGGCAGCATGGGCCTGCAAAACATATCAGGCAGTTTAAATGCCTCAACCAGCGGCGGCAGTATGAACGTGACACTTACTAAGGTGGGTAAATATCTTACTTTAGATAACTCCGGTGGAAGTATTAAGCTAAATATGCCTAACCAGGGCCTTAACCTTAAGCTTCGTGCGCAGCGCATTAAAATAAACCAGCTTACCAACTTTAACGGCAGCAAAGACGACGATAAAGTTGATGGTACCATTAACGGCGGTGGTGCACCGGTAAAGGTGAGTACAAGTGGTAGTATTGTGGTTAATTTTGGGTAGACTTGAGTTGTAGGTTGTGAGTTGCGGGCTGTGAGGGGCAAGTAATTTTACAAGCGTAATAATTAAAAACAGCCTCTGGTGCGGTGATAATGCCGACCAGAGGCTGTTTTGCTAAGACACATGCTGACGGCGACTAAGTAACCTTGCAATACCACCACTTACGAATCCGACAATAGCTCCGTATAAAGCAACAATTATCACAGTTATTGCCCAAACTTGTAAAGTTGGATTATTATTCACACTACCTGTATTTGCGTTTAAAAGCATTGAAATTTTCCAACCAACTGTAGCATCAAAAACGCCCAACAATGCTGTGAGCCATACGCATGTTTTTATGTTTTCAAGTTTGGTCAGTAAGAAACCTAAGATAGCGTACACAAGAACAGATGCGGGCCATATAAATATATAGTTAAAGTTAAACATCCTTGAAGCAAGCGACCCGATTGCATCTACCGATGCAACGGCCAGGCAAGCTATAAGCAAATATTTATATTTCTCTTTCATTAATATACTATGTTATTGGTTTAGCAAGATAAGAAAGTAGATGTATTTGTCAAAGTTGCTGCAACTCCCCATCTTTTGTTGGCGATAACACAAGCAAAGGCGAAGAAAAACAGTCGGAAAATTAATCTTCCGACTATTCTTGGATACAACCTCCTTTGCTGTTTAATGCAACAGACAAAACTTAAATACATTGGTATTAAGCCGTATCTTCATAAATATTTGATTAAACGCTGATGAGCCCAAAAAAGCATTCTGAGAATAAAAAGCTGAATGAACCTAAAATGGTTTCTTCAAAACCCATTTTTGATAAGTTAGGTATAGGGCCAGAAGAGGCCCAAAAGTATATGCGCGGCTTTCTTTTAGAAATGGAAAAAGTGAAGGACGAAATAGAATTAGAAGAGATTTTAAAAAAACCTACTCTAACGCCGGAAGAGATTTGGGCAATTAAGCCCACGACTTTTTACGCATGGAGGGTCAAACACGATTTGCCTAGAATACTTGCCTATTTTTCCGAAAAACTCAATCGCTTTAACGAATGGAAGGAAAAGTTCGAAATTACAGACAGTCTTTTGATACGTCACGGCATAAGTAATTGCGTGAACTTAAAAGATGTCAAACAAAAGGATAGACAAAAGTACATCTTCCACAAACAAGGTGATAACCCCGCAAGAGACTTTCTCTCTGATACAGACTTGTCAAAAAAAATTAGTATCATGTGGGGCGAACAGGAGAAGTTTGTTTTAAAGAAAAAGTTTGTTGGCTATCTGGACTGGTGCGAGCAAAACAAAATTAAAGCTTTTGGCAACCGTAGCAATCAAGACGTCTTTAGCTACACGAGTGCTTCCAACATCCGTTCAGCCGCTATTAAGGTTTCAATTTTAGATGGACTTGAACTATTGAAGATTGGCGGCGTAACAGTTCAGCCTAATGCTATCGGATTAATTAATCCAAAGTATTTTGAATTTGTCAACGCCTCATATTTAACTCTGCAAGGCCATATTAACTCGGCAGGATTGGTACTAAGGTTTGAAAATAGCATAATCGATGATTTAACATGTGAAAACTTGGAGTACCCATTGGTCGAGTTTAGCAATTGCTCAATAACTAACTTGAAGGTGACAGATTCCTCTGTAGCACAATGGAACTTTTACAAAACCACTGTTACAGGTAAAATTTCAAACTCGAAACTCAGTATGATACAAATTATTGGCGGTGGCTTCAACGTAGTTTTAGATAGTACCTATATCATGGAAGTGGATGCTGTGCATACCAATGAACTGGGTTTTGTATCCACTTACCAGACTTTAAAAAAGACTTATGCTGATCAGGGCGACGATAAAAATGCAATAGTTTATTTTTTAAAAGAAAAAAGACTTGAACGACAATCTTATTACAATGCCATTTTCAGTCAGCGTGTACAATCCAGATTTAAGCTTTCCTTCCTGAAGGAAAAGTCTTTACTGTTGATCAGTATACTATCTGCGATAATTAGGTATTTATTTTCGCTTTTAAATGATTTCTACTGGGGATATGGAAGAAGGCCATTCAATATAGTCGGCTGTTCTTTACTGGTTATCCTTATCTGTGGTTTTATTTTTTTATTCAATCAGGATTTAATGAATATGCCAAATAAACAGACAAAAATGTCCGTAAGTGATTCTTTATATTACAGCACCATAACCTTTACGACACTGGGATACGGCGATTTTACACCACAAGGGTTTTTAAGAGTTGTAGCCTCCCTAGAGGCATTGTTTGGGGGAATGAGCATTGGTTTCTTAGTAGCTGGATTTTCCAATCTAAAATATTGACACCCCCCCGCTCGCGCGAGTATCTGCGGTTGGAAAAAGAGGTGGAAATACTCGTGCCCAATAGACAAAAAACGGATATCGAACGGGATGCTATGCGTAGCCTCAATTTACTGGCGTGAGATCGCCACTTCGCCACACACAGCCCCGCGCCGTCCCGCTCATCGCGATGACGACGGGAAAACCAATCACTAATTAACCACCTACTGTACCCCCAACTTCACTCCCACAAAAGCCGCTTTTTTAACGTAATTCTTATCAAACAGCAAAGGAATATCCGGATTGGTTGTGGTATTTATCCAGCTATCCGTATCCGCTACGCCCCATACCGTAACACCATAGCGCTGCGCTGCGGGTACGTTAGCTATGTACGATTGGATAACATATTTATACATATCGGCTTGGGCGGCCAGCGTTGTAGCATCGGCTGTGAATGAGCCTGATTTTGTGGTATTGGCTGCCACATCCATCTCCGATATCTTGATCTTTAAACCTGTTGATGCCAGCTTTTGGAACGAGTAGTCGATATTGCTTTTATTGCTGTTTATGCTGATGTGCATTTGGGTGCCTATACCGTCAACAAGGGCAGCGCCATCTTTATTAATAAAGTTGACCAGCGCCACCAGCGAGTCGGTTTTGGTGCGCGAATAATCCAGATTATAATCATTAATAAACCTTAACACACTTGCGTTGGCTTGTTTGGCGTACTTAAATGCCTTTAATACGTAATTATCCTGATCGTATTTTACCCCTAAATATTTCCCGTAAAAAAACTGACTGCCACCCGCGCTTGTGTTGGCATCTGTACGCATAGCGGCGTTGCCGTCGGCAATAACTTCGTTCACCACATCCCAGGCATTTATTTTACCGGCGTAATGCGTTATGCTGGTGGTTATGTAACGCTTCATTTCGTTATCAATTACAGCGGCAGCCTGCGCAGCAGTGGCAGGCGCACCCCCTACTCCCGGCGTTCCCTGTGTTGGGTCGCTGGCGGTAATGTTATCAATGGCATAAGTGCCCGCGTTAGGGAAATTTAACCTTACTGTAGCCGCCGCTTCGGCAACCTGTAAAGAAAACGTGTAAGTAGCCCAGCTGGTAGTTGGCGTGATATCATAAGCCAGGTAATTGACGTTTTGCACAACCACCCTTACTTTACCGCCCGCCGCAGCGGCTTTAATATCTATTGAGAAATTGATAGTACGTGCCGGTGGTGCTGACGGAACGCTCACCACAGGCCCAATAGCCTGTACATCATACCCATTTGCACCGGGTGTTGTAACCGTAACCTGCAATGCGCGGGTTGAGCCATTGCCTGCAACTTCTGCATACGTTGCCACTGCTGTACCACCTGTTAAAGTTTGCCAGTTAGTAAACGTATTGCCGGTGCCTTGCTGAAAATCGCCGTTTGATGTGACTAACAAGTTGGGACCGGGCGTACCACCTACGCCCGGGGTTCCGGCGGCGGCAATAAGTCCGTTAAGATAGGTTGTATTTTGCTGAGAGTGCCAAACTAAGGTATGACCAAAAACCTGCAAGCCATTGGCAGCACAAATGTTATATAGGGCGTCGGCGGTAGTGTAATCATAGCTGCCGTCGCTTTTAACTATGGAGGCTTCTTTTAACTCGTTACCAAAAGTAACCATGTTGCCATGTCTTTTTACTGTATTGCGATAATCGGCGTTATTGTTCATAAGTCCATACGTTACCGCGAAACCCATATTTGTAAACTTAGAAGCTGTTAAAACTTTAAGTACGCCGGCGGTATCTGTATAACCGGGAATGAGTGTGGTTATTGTACCCGGAGGTGTTGGCGTTGGTGAAGGGTTACTGGTCTTCTCTTTTTTACAAGAGGTAATAAATACTACAGCCGCGGCAACGCAGCACATTTTTAGTACAGAATTGTTCATACAGGTAAATTTCTTTTAGGCCGGATAACCGGGCTTATATTTATAATCGGTGCCTAAATGTAATCAGTATGTTACATACTGCCAAATAATCTGTTGATCGCAAACGTAATGGAACATGTAATCAGCTACTTATAATTTGCATAAATGATATTTGAGGGTTTGTAAAAAGTTCGCCTACCGGTGATCCAAAGTGATCCAAAATGATCCAAAAAAGTGCAAATTTTTCGGTTTTACAATCAATTGATTTACAGTTATTTATAACTCATTTACAGCTAAATTTACTGACTTAAAAGTAGTTTCATTTTTCAAAAACTAAAAATTGCAAATATTTAATTATCAATTGGTTACCATAAACTGATCCGATTTTTTTTTGTGAGACGCATATTTTTTGGATCACCTGGTTATAGTCGCATTGTCATTGGGAAACAGGAGTTCGTAAGTAAATAGTACCAATGACTATTGACCAATGACAAATGACTAACTAACTAAATTGTAATAAGCTTAATAGCGCCACAACTCACCAGGTTATTAATGCAGTTTACTAACTTCGGATTAATTATAAACTCATTTAGTATCTGTATGAAAGTCTGGATGTTCTCTGCCCTGTTGCTAACGGCCATAAGCGCTAATGCCCAAACCAAAACCTATTTATGGCCCGGCGCGGTGCCCGGCGAAACAGAGGCCAAGCACGAGCCTGTGTTATC